>CADBPP010000227.1 GCA_902796565.1 uncultured Eubacteriales bacterium
ACCCCTCAAACGCCAACTTACCCCTCAAGCGGCAAAATCGGCGGTGGAATAATTAAATTGTATCAATCTCGGTGTTTTTATATCATAAACATAACCGCAGACAGAGCAGACATATTTACCGCTGGCCTCTTTAAAAGGGAAGGGGTGCAGTCCGGAACAGATCCCGGTACCGCGCCCCTTTACCTGTCAGAGCCCGGTATGCTGTCTGAGAACAGTCTCTTCCATACCGGGCCATCTGTGTCTTAAAAGTACTTTGCTATCACGTCGGGATCGAGATGCTTCGGGCCTGCGGGATCGCTTTCCCTTACGCCAAGAGCTATCACAGCAGCTATCTCCTGATCCTCGGGTATGGAGAATTCCGCCCTAAGGGCGTCAGCGTCCCTGACTCCCATGATAAGAGAGTCATAACCCATGTCCCTGGCCTTGAGGATGAGATAGGATCCCGCCAGTCCGAGATCGTAGGCTCCCCACATATCTCCCAGCTCATTGGCGGCTTCTCCTCTGAAGAATCCCGCCTTGCCTTTTTCAAATGCGGTGATGATGTAAGCGGCGGCGTTTTTGGTATTCTCCGCGTTCCTGCCCTTGAGCATGCCCTTCACCTTCTCGCACTTTTCGGGATCCGATACTATGTAGTATCTTCCGGTCTGGGTATTGGCCCAGCTGGGCGCCTCCTGTACCCCCAGCATAAGCTCCCTGAGCTCATCCCCGGTGATAGTAACGCCTTCCTTGTACGCTCTGATGCTTCTTCTGAGTTTGATCAGTTCCTTGAATTCCATGGCTTCCTCCTTAGGATCATTATTGCTCATTCTTCCCTGAGCTTGGTCACCTTTGCGGCGATCCTCCTGCGGTCCTCTTCCATGGCCGCGTAGTGTCTTCTTGTGGTGTTGACGTCCTTGTGGCCCAGCACATCCGCCACCAGATAGATGTCGTTGGTCTCGTTGTAGAGATTGGTGCCGAAGGTGCTCCTCAGCTTATGCGGGGATATCTTCTTTAACGGCACCGCCACTTTTATATATTTGTCCAGAAGCTTTTCCACGGCTCTGGCAGAGATCCTTTTCTTCTGCAGCGACAGGAAGAAGGCCTGCTCGTCCGAGGGATCGGCCGGCTCCACATCCTTTCTGTCGTTGTCATAATAGTCCAGAAGAGCTTTTTTCACTTCGTCGGAGAAGTACAGTATCATCCTGTTCCCGCCCTTCCTGGTGGCAATGAAGCTGTTGTCCTTGAATGAGAAGTCGGAGATGTTCAGCCCCACCAGCTCGCTGATACGTATGCCCGTGCCCAGAAAGAGAGTGATGATGGCCAGGTCCCTGAGACCGGTCCTCTTGTGGAAAGCAGCCTGGCGGGGGGAGAGATCTTCTCCGGATTCCACGGTGTCCAGCAGTTCCGCCACCTCGTTCACGTCCAGGCGGATGATGGGCTTCTCGTGGATCTTCGGCATGTTTATCAGCAGGGAAGGATTGGTGGAGATCATTTCCTTCTTGTAATAGAACGCGTAGAAGCTCCTGAGGGATGATAGCTTTCTCTGCTTGCCCTTCTCGTTGTTCGTGTATGTCCTTACCTTTCCCTCGCATCCCTCCACCGGCATGGTGTACATGTTGAGGAATTCGGAGTAGCGGTCAAGATCGGTGGCCTTGAGCCTGTCGAGGTCATCGATGTAGAAATCGGTGACATCCTTTCTGTCCGAGAACTTCTTAAGGGAAGTCTTAAGGAAGTAGAAGAAGATCTTCAGGTCATAGGCATAGGCTATCCTGGTGCGGACCTGGGTTATGTCAGCGATGCCCCTGAAGAAATCCTCCGTGAATTCCGGAAGGCTCTCCTGGATGCTCCGAAGCTGTCTGAGCTGTTTTATCCTGTTCTGTTCTGCGTATGTTTCGTTCATAACTGTCTCCGCCGTAATTATACCATCAATCTGTTCGTTAAAACCATAAATTTCACCCTCACGGACGGTTTAGGAGGGGGAGGGGACAATTAACGGCACTTTAATGCGGTAATCCTCCCGCCGGATGGTATAATTGCATCACATGGGAGGAAAAATATATGGACAGGAACGAACTCGCTCTGATCATTTCAGAGCTTTACGGCTCAGTTGAAGGAAACACGGTAGACTATACGGACCCTTCGGACGGCCAGGAAAAGAAGCTGGTTATGTATGACGAACCAATCTTCGGGATCTCCGACGCCACTGACCCGCTGTACGGATCATTCAAAAGCGAAAGCATCATCGGGCCATGGTACCGCACACCGGCAGAATGGCTCGAAGGTGCCCATAGCGTCATATCCGTCTTTTTCCCTGCCTCGGCGGCTGTAAGAGAAGCCAACAGGCGAAGCAGCAGGACCGCTTCCCGGGAATGGGCCTACGCCAGGATAGAGGGCCAGAGATTCATAGGAGCCTTCATGACGGAACTTGCCGCAAGGCTTTCTGAACAGGGCATAAAGTGCATCTATCCCTCCGGGGATCCGGGCTTCTTCTCGATAACTGCGGGAAAGGGTTCCGGGGACTCTCCGAAGGATCCCGAAACGGGGCTTTATCCCGGAGCCTCGGATACCACCTTCGGAAGCTGCTGGTCGGAACGTCACGCCGCCTTCGTATCGGGCCTAGGTACCTTCGGCATGTCCAGGGGGCTCATAACGAGAAGAGGCATGGCGGGCCGCTACGGCAGCCTTGTCACAGACGCGGACCTTCAGCCGGACACCAGGGATTATACCGATCCCTACGAATACTGTATAAAGTGCGGCGCCTGCGCGAAGAGATGTCCCGTGGGAGCCATACCGAAGGACGCCCCCAAGGATCACACCATCTGCGCGCCGTGGATCACCGCAACCCAGAGGGAGCTTGCGCCCCGCTACGGATGCGGGCTCTGCCAGACGGACGTACCCTGCGAATATCAGATACCCAAAAGGAACGATTAAGATCACATGACACAGAAAAGGAATTCAGCGGGCGGAGTGATGCTTCTTATGCTCACCGCCCTCATATGGGGAGGCGCCTTCGTGGCCCAGAGCAAGGGTATGGACAGCCTCGGAGCCTTTGCCTTCGGAGGCATCAGGACCCTTCTGGGATCCTTTTCCCTTTTTATCTATATCCTTATCTCAAACGGTATAAAAAAGGCTCACAGAGCCCCTGAGAGCGCGACGGAGCACAGGGAAAGGATAAGGACCTCTGTCCTTAAGGGCATACCACTGGGAGTGGTGTACTTCATCGCCACCAACTTCCAGCAGTACGCCTTTTATTATTCCACCGCCGGGAAGATTGCCTTTATCACCGCCATGTACATCCTTTTCGTGCCGGTGGCGGACCTTTTCGCGGGAAGAAAGCTCTCCGCCGCCAAGTGGGCTGCCGTGGCGCTGGGAATCATCGGCCTGTGGCTCCTGTGCATCGGTAAGGACGGCATGGGATCCGTCAGTCCGGGAGACATCCTGGCACTGGCGTGTTCGGTCGGCTTCACGTTCCACATCATTCTGATCGACCGCTGTTCAGGGACCACCGACGGGGCCGTGCTTTCCTGCACCCAGTTCCTGGTGGCGGGAGCCATGACCTTCGTTCTGATGCTCGTCTTTGAAGGAATGCCTTCATGGCAGGATGTGGCTTCCGGCGCAGTGTCCATCCTCTACGCGGGGATCATGAGCTGCGCCGTGGCCTACACGCTGCAGATAATAGGGCAGAAAAGCGTGGAGCCATCCGTCGCGTCGCTCATCATGAGCCTTGAATCGGTGTTCGCGGTCATCTGTGCCGCGCTGATACTAAGGCAGGTCCCTTCGGCCAGGGAAGGAGCGGGATGCGCCGTCATGTTCGCCGCGATAATACTGGCCCAGAGCGGGGATATTTTCCGCAGAAGGAAGGAACGGGTTCACTAATTGATTTTTTAGTGCATATATTTTGTGATCATGACAGGAGGAAACAGGGATTTGAGCGAGAAAAAGACCCTTCAGCAGAAACTTCACGCGAGAAGACTCAAAAAAGCCCCCAAATGGCTCTATACCATCCTTACCCCGGTGGTGAAGATACTCAACAGAAAGATAAACACACACTTTGAGTACAGGGCATATCCCGGAAAGGACGACGAGCCCTTCGTTCTGATAAGCAACCACGCTTCCAGGAACGACTATCTCTTCACGGCTCCCGTATGCCTGCCTCATTGTCTCAATTACGTGGTGGGATACAACGAATTCTTCCGTTTTCCCCTGGGGATACTGCTCAGGATGCTGCAGGCCGTGCCCAAGAAGAACTTCACCCCGGACAGCTATACCATCATGGAGATACTGCGTCTGAACCGCCACGGAGCGAACATCTGCTTCATGCCGGAAGGGATGAGCTCCATCACGGGAATGGCCCAGCCTGTGATCCCGGGAGGGGGAAAACTCCTCAAGAAGCTCGGCAGGACGGTTTATTACACCAAGATATCCGGAGGATATCTGACCTACACGAAGCACTGCCTCGATGAAAGAAAAGGCCGTGTGGACGTGGTGGTGGACAGGATGTTCACACCGGAAGAACTGAAGAAGATGACTCCCGATGAGATCGAGGACCGGATGAACATGCTCCTGGCCCATGACGACTACATCTGGAACAGGGAACAGCAGATCCCCTTCAGGGGACCTTCTCCCATGACGAAGGCTCTCGACACCCTCCTTTACATGTGCCCGAAATGCGGCAGCATGTACAGGATGAAGACAGGCGCCGACACCATGACATGCACTGAATGCGGCAATACGATAAAGATCGACGAATGTTACAATATCTCCGCTGCCGGCGAAGACAGCGTCTGTCCCGAACTCATCACAGACTGGACCATCATGGAAAGGAAGAGGGCGGCCGAGGACGTAAGGAAGGAAGGTTTCTCCTTCTCGGAACATGTCAGGATAGGAATGCTTCC
>CADBPP010000228.1 GCA_902796565.1 uncultured Eubacteriales bacterium
ATTCATTTCCCAATTAGCGCGCTGTCTCATTGGTGACAGCTTTGTTAGTATATCATCATACCCCCCACCTGTCAATCGCTTTTTGAAATTATTTTTGGGATTATTTTTGGCTTTCATGTGTTATTTTTTCAGCCGGGCCCGATCCGGCCCCTGATCTTATAAACCCGGAGATATTTTCAGTTTTGAGGCATCTTTTCCGCTTTTCGGGCCCGGAAAAAGCCCCGCCGAAGGCGGGGCTGTGTGACACATTGGTCATTTCATGATCTATTTGCGGTAGCTTTCCGCTATCTTCGCGAGCTCCTTATAGAACTCTTCCGTATATATCTTGTCGAGGCCGTACTTTTCCAGCATTTCCGCGTACTGCAGTCTGCCCAGATCCTCAGTCAGCAGCTCGTCGAAAAGCTGGGCGGTCTTCTTGGGTTCGTCCAGATAGTTGGTATACATGGCAAGGCTCGCGACCTGGCTCATGACATAGCTCACCACATAGCCCGGGGAGTCGGAAAAGTGGGGTATGTGGGCCCAGAAATAATTGAGACCGTCGCTCTCGTTCGCATTATAGTACGCGTACTCATCGGCGATCTCCGCGGCCAGCTCGCACATCTTCTCAGGGGTAAGATCCTCCGTGGTATACAGGAGCCTCTCCACTTCAGCCTGGAAGCCGCAGTTCTGAATGGTGCCGATGGCGTCGCCGAACATCTGGCGGGGGATGCCCTTTCCGGCATCGCCGTAGATCTTGGCGAAGGCGTCCATGTACATCAGAACGAAACCGGTGGACTGGGTCTCCGCCACATCCAGGTCGAACAGCAATGACGCGATGGAGTTCTTCTGATCGTAGAAGAAGTTGGTGCAGTGCCCCGTCTCATGGGCGATGGTGCCCAGGAATTCCATGTTATATATGGGATCACGCTCATAAACGTAGATGTAGGGCTCATTGTATGTGACGAACCTGGTGGAGAATCCCACGCTGTAGGATTCGGGTCCCACGATGTTCAGCAGGTTGTATTCCTTTATGTACTTTATGGCCTTTTCAGCGTTGGGCTTCAGGTAACGGCCTTCCAGGAGCCTGTCGTAGATATCCGTCACAGTGCAGTCCCTCATGGGCAGGTAGTCCGCTCTGAGGTAGTTCATGCTCTGCAGTATCCCGGTATAGTCCCTGAGATACTCTTTGTAGTAGTCGACCACGGTCTCGAAATCCTCATAGGAATAGGTCCTGGAATAGGTCTCCTCCCAGGCCATCTCATAGTAGTTGTCGTACCCGTACATGGCCGCCACTTCGTTGCGCAGCTTCGCCTGCTCGATGAGTATCCTGCCCATCTCCATGGCTTCGGCCCTGTACATGGCGGAATACGCTTCGGCATACTCCGCGCTCGAAGTATCGAGGCTGTCCACATACTCCCAGGTGATGGTCTGCCCGTTGAATTCGGCGGTGACCTCCTTCGTTTCGGAATAGTATTCATTGAACTCCGCCTGGAGGGCGATAATCCGATCCTGCAGCGCGGCTTCCTCGTCGCTCATGCCTTCATAATCGTAGAAGGGAGAGGCGTCCTCCACATTGATCTTTTCCAGCATGATCTGTTCGTACTCGCTGTCGAGGACCCTGGATATGATGACCTGCACGTCATCATCCACATAGAGGCACAGGGCGTCGGCGTCGGTATACTTTTGGAACAGCTCCTCGTCGTCGGGGGTGGTGTAATAGGCTATCTCCGCCAGAGTGTAGGCGTCGGAAAGCCTTCCGTACTCGGCGATGAGCTGGTCGATCAGATCAGCCACTTCCTTGTCGTTGTTCTTTTTCGTTATGGCTTCATCCAGCCTGTCGATGATCTCGTTGATCAGGGTATCGTCATACTCACCGGCGTCCATGTCCTCGAATCTGACGTCCGCCCTTTCGACGGCCGGGGGCTCTGTTCCTCCGTTCCCCTTCGCGCATGCGCCCAGGGAAAGGATGAGCATAAGGCACATCAGCAGTGCCGTGATCTTTTTGAAGTTCATAGGTTCCTCCTGTCTGTTTCCTGATACCAATTATACGACAGTAAATTATTTTTTCCAAAGGTCTTTACAAATCTTATTATTGGTGCTATTATTGGTACGTAAATGAATAAAACCACGACTTGTTCGGAACACGGTGTGAATCCGTGACAGCATCCTTGCTACTGTGAGAAGCAATTCAAGTCAGATCTTTACATGTTCGGTGGAGCAATATGCGTTAGGTATTTCAAGGGTAGTACCGAAGCAGAGACTGCACCGAAACAAATTTCGGTGTTTTTTTCATTTATATGTCATTTAGCGCCAGTGTGCGCGCAACCTCCCATTTTTCAGCACTGCGAATGTACCGGCGCAGTGCTCTTTTTTTATCTGAAAACGACTTTCGTCCCGTCCAGCACGAATACCACGTCCCCTTCCAGGTCAGTGCGGTGGACTTCGCATCCCAGATCCTTCAGGCGGGAAAGGAAGACCTCGTGGGGATAGCCGTGGGACGAGCTTTTCCCCGCGCTCGAAATAATGACGTATGAGGGCATCACTTCCCTGAGAAGACGGTAGCTGTTGGCTCCGTCGGCCGCGCTGCCGTGATGGGAGGCGATAAAGACGTCGCTCAGGAGGATCGCTCCGGTGTCCATGATGCCGTTTGCCTCATTACCCGTCATGTCGCCGGGGAAAAGCACCGATACCGCTCCGTAGGACATCCTGACCACGACGCTCATGTCGTTGATGTCCTCATATTCCCCCACCGGCCCGAGGAAGGTGAAAACGATGTCCCCGAAGGAAACGCTCTCCCCCACGGGCGCCTCTGCGACGGTGCTCCCCTTATCGGAGAAGAATTCCAGGCAGTCCTGATAGAAGCTGTTTTCCCCGTCCCGGAAGGGCGAGATGAACACCTTATCCACCTTTATCCCCTTAAGGGCGGGATATCCTCCGAAGTGGTCCGCGTGGGAATGGGAGATCACCAGCATATCGACCTTCTCCACCCCCGCCCTCTTCAGAGCCGCAGCGGTGAGATCCCTGTCCGCGTAGGAGCCTGTGTCTATCATGAAGCACATGTCTCCCGCCTTGATGATGGCGCACATGGCGTCCCCGGTGTAGGGGACGAGGACTGTACAGCCCTCCATCGGCTCGGAGGGGGGCTCTATCCCCCTGTCGATATATATGAGGGCCGCAGTAAACAGGACGCAGAGGATCACCACCGCTGTGAGACCCAGCGGCAGACGCTTTCTTTTTGTGGCGGATGATGGACTTTTCCCGTACATTTTCTCCCCCTGCCTGGTCCGGTCCCCGACCAGCGCTTTGTTTTTAACGTTATTCTAATAATTCATCAACTCGGGATTAATAAAGCTATATTATAGTGATATCCGTACAAAGGCGGTAGGAACTGTGAAAAAGAAACTTTACAAGGATGAATCCACAGCAAAGGTATCGGGGGTGCTCAGCGGCATAGCCCAGTACTTTTCAGTGGATGTCAACGTCGTCAGGATACTGTATGTGCTTCTGTGCATCTTTATTATAAGGCCCTTTACCGGGATCATCATATATTTCGTTCTGAGCTACATAATGCCGGACAAGAAGGACATCGGATACGACGACTACGAAGTCCGATAGGACATATATCCGGGGCCGTGACACAAGTCACGGCCCTTTCTTTTTTTATTATCAGCTGTTCTTTTTCTTTCCTGCGCCCCTGAGGTTGACTATGCACAGCAGTACCGCGTAATATACTATGATGAGCCCCAGGGTCACCAGCGTCATCATATCGGACTTCGGAGCGAGGCTCACCAGCACCAGCAGAGGAGCGCCGAGCAGTATCGCGAAGCTCGAACCGATCACCAGGTTGTTGGCCGCGGGTGTCTCGAAGTTCGGGTCGATCTCCCTGAGAAGGAGCACGCCAGAGCTGATGGTGCCGGTCATCATACCGTACATGGAGATGAGGCCTTCATAGTAGTAGCCCGGATAGACCTTTGAGCATACATATTTGAGATGCAAAAGGGTGACTACCGCACCGGACACAGCCATGAGGATGAAGGGGATCCACAGTCCCGAGAGATCCTCCAGCTCTATGGACACGATCCCGGCGACTATCATCAGGTCGAAGGCGAAGCCGGAGATCCTGGACAAAAGGTAGTTGTTCTGATACTGCCTGACCATGATCCTGCTTTTGCGGAGCAGGCTGAAGATGCTCCTGAGGCCTATCGCGAGGCCGGAGCCGATCATGAAGTTGAATCCCCACAGGAGGGAGTTCAGGCTGTTTCCGAGGCCCTCGGAAATGGCGGAGAGCCCCATGGTGATGTATTTCGTCAGCAGGAAAGTGGCCATGTATACGAAGAGCACCAGGGCCATCTGCACCGAGAAGCGGTCCACAGACTCGGAGATGGGTATCTCGTTGTGGTCCTGGAAGGTATCTATGGTGACGCTGCCCGCCATCTCGTCGGGATCCCTGCGCACGAGCTTTCCCTTTTTCACCAGATAGTTGAGATAGATGACTCCCACTATGCAGGCGCACACATAGCCCGCCGCCGCCAGGGCCAGGCCGAAGGAACGCCCTCCGGCGAATCCCAGCGCCTCATAGGAGCCGCCGATGTTGTTCGCCTGTCCGGGCCCCTGGCCGTATCCCATGGGAAGCAGGATGCCCGATGCCTTGAAGAGGGAGGGGATGAGGGTGTATCCCAGCAGGATGGATATCGTAAGACCCACCACAGCCTGGATCATGTATGATCCGACGATGATGGCTCCGCTTCTGAGCCCCACGAGGTTTCCCCTGTCCTCCTCATTGCGGGAGGGGATCCTCAGGGACGTGGCGATGAAGCCTATGGCTATGCAGTGATAAGTTATGCCCTCCATGAAAATGGGATCGACTCTTATCAGTCCCGTTATCTTGAGGATAAGAAGTATGAAGCCTCCCAGCACCGCGGTGGGCATCATCATCCTGCGGATGAACCCCACCTTTCTTCTGAGAAGATTCGCCAAAAGAATGGTCGCCGCCAGTATCCCGCACTGTACCACGGGATTCCATACGGCTGTGTTTGCTGCCG
This sequence comes from uncultured Eubacteriales bacterium, assembly GCA_902796565.1. GTDB lineage: Bacteria > Bacillota > Clostridia > Eubacteriales > Anaerofustaceae > RUG14186. The sequence continues at coordinate 5,022 of CADBPP010000228.1, forward strand.
AATAATCCATTGTTCACTCCTTCTGTCCGTTGGTCAAAAGATCATATAGGTATTTGTATTTGAGCGCGCAGAAATCCTTTCTGCCGTGTATCTCGTACTGTCTGCCTGAGATGGTGAGGTCTATCGTGTTCGACGAGAACAGCGCGGCCCCCTCGATCCCGGAGGGAGTCATGAAGATATCGTTGAACATGAATCCGCCGGTGAAGGCGGTGAGCTTTCCCTTCGTCTTCGATGCCGCCCGGTGGTCCTCCCCTATCTCCCAGAGCTCGGTCTCATCCGTGAAGAGCACCTTGGCGGGATCCGGGTCATCCATGGCCTTTTTCAGGCCCTCAAGCTGCCGGGCGTCATACTCGGTGACGGTATGCTTTTCGTCCCCTCTGTTGAGATAGCCCTCTTCGTCAAAGACCCATACCGCGCCGCATTCCGAACAGCTCAGGGCGTTCCCCTTTGAATGCAGCGATGAAAAGCTGCCGCATTCGGGGCACATGAACAGGGCCGTCTCCAGATGCTCCGCGAGAGCGCGCCCCCTGTAGCGCACATGATCTCTTTCCTGTGTGGCGTAGCAGTCCTCGAAAAGGTCGGCGCACAGTTTTTCGTAGGCCTCGCTGTCGCTCATGGCCTTCAGTTCCGCGGGGGTATAGACGTGTATAAGCTTTCCGGTGATCTTTCCCCTTCTGAAGGAGGAGCTCCACCTGGGCTGGGTGAGATAGCCCCCCTCGAAACGGTAGGTCACCACATTGGTCCCGCATTTTCTCGCCAGCTTGATGGTGGCGGGAGCGATGGGACAGGTGAGCCCGTTGAAGGAACGGTTCCCCTCGGCGAACATGGCGACGCTGCGCCCGCTGCGCAGGGTCTTTAAAATGTTCTTGACCGAGACCGTGCCGGTCTTTCCCTTGTAATGAATGATGGGGTCGAAGACCCTTTTCATGAAGCGGGCGACGGACTCCTTCCTGAGGATATTCTCCGTGGCGACGAAATAGCAGTGTCTCTCCACCGCGAGACCGAGGAACACCGGGTCCAGATCGGTGTTGTGGTTCGCCAGGATCAGGTACGGCTCATCCTCCGCGCTTATGATGTCGTATGTGTATCCGAACCATGATGAGACCGGGGACCTCAAAAGCTTTTTGAGCCTCATGAAGAGCCTGAACAGTCTCGAATAATCATCCTCCATACATTCTCCGATCTATAACGTTGTCTTATGCTAATATTATAAATAATAATCATCCCGATCCATACGCCGCACACAAAAAAACTCTGCGGAGACCGCAGAGTTTCTGAATATATCATGTCAGTTACATGAACAGCGGAGCGAATACCACCGCCACGATGGACATGAGCTTGATAAGGATGTTGATGGAAGGTCCGGATGTATCCTTGAAGGGATCTCCCACCGTGTCTCCGACGACGGCAGCCGCGTGAGCGGGGCTTCCCTTTCCGCCGTGGGCACCCTTCTCGATGTACTTCTTGGCGTTGTCCCAGGCTCCTCCGGAGTTGGACATCTGGATGGCGACCATGACACCGGTTATGAGGCTTCCTGCCAGAAGGCCGGCGAGAGCGGCGCTGCCGAGAAGCAGTCCGATGACGATGGGCGCGATGATCGCGATAAGTCCGGGAACGATCATCTGCTTGAGGGCGGCGTTGGTGGAGATACCTACGCACTTCTTGTAGTCAGGCTTCGCTGTGCCTTCCATGATGCCGGGATTCTCTCTGAACTGGCGTCTTACTTCCTCGATCATCTGGTTCGCGGCGATGCCTACTGCGTCCATGGTAAGGGCGCTGAAGAGGTAGGGCAGCATTCCGCCTACCAGGAGGCCCACGAGAACGGTGGGTTCAAGGATGTTCAGCGAGTCAGCGGTAAGTCCCACTGTCTGGGCATAGGACGCGAAGAGGGCGAGGGCCGTGAGGGCCGCTGAACCGATGGCGAATCCCTTGCCGATGGCGGCGGTGGTGTTTCCGACGGAATCCAGCGTATCGGTGATGTCCCTTACGGATTCGGGCAGCTCGCTCATTTCGGCGATGCCTCCCGCGTTGTCCGCCACGGGTCCGTAAGCGTCAACGGCGATGGTCATACCGGAGATGGAGAGCATTCCGACAGCGGAAAGCGCTATGCCGTAGAGGCCTCCTCCCAGGAAGTATGCCACCAGGATGGCGACTCCGATAAGGATGACGGGAGCCACTGTGGAGAGCATACCGACGGCAAGACCGGAAATGATGGTGGTGGCGGCTCCGGTCTCTGACTGGTCCGCTATCTTCTTGACGTAACGGTACTGATCCGATGTGTAGATCTCGGTGATCTTTCCGATGAGGATGCCCACCAGAAGTCCTGCGAGGATGGCGAAGAAGAGCTTGATGTCTCCCAGCCACATGTTGCACATGAGGGCGGATGAAACGATCACAAGGATCCCGGCCACATAGGTACCGGTGTTCAGTGCCTTGTGAGGATCGTCCGACTTGCTGGCTGTAACGAAGAATGTTCCGATGATGGAGGATACGATCCCGACACTGGCGAGCACCAGCGGGAAAAGAACGTACTTCACATCACCTGCGAAGCTCACGGCCGCAAGAGTTACCGCGGAGATGATCGAACCGACATAGGACTCGAAAAGGTCGGCTCCCATACCGGCGACGTCACCGACGTTGTCACCGACGTTGTCGGCGATGACGGCGGGATTTCTCGGGTCGTCCTCGGGGATACCGGCTTCCACCTTTCCTACCAGGTCGGCTCCCACGTCAGCGGCCTTGGTGTAGATGCCGCCTCCGACACGGGAGAACAGAGCGATGGTCGAAGCTCCGAGACCGAATCCGGTGATGCCCTCCAGGGAGAGGACTCCGCCGAAGACGATGATGGAGATGGCCACTCCGGCAACTCCCAGTCCGACTACGCACAGACCCATGACGGTGCCTCCGTTGAAGGCTACCCTGAGAGCTGCGGTGAGGCCCTTCTGGGCTTCATTGGCGGTACGGACGTTGGCTCTGGTGGCAACGCTCATCCCGATATATCCTGCCAGTGCGGAAAGGACCGCTCCGAACAGGAAGCAGATTGCGGTGGGAAGTCCGATGAAGGCGAAGATGGCGATGAAGATGACCACCGCGCATACGCCCACGGGCTTATACTCGCTGAAAAGGAATGCCATGGCGCCCTCATGGATGTATGAGGCGATCTCTTCCATCCTGCTGTTGTCAACGGAGATCCTGTTGATCTTTGACGCCGTTACCAGCGCGAACAGCAGTGAGACCAGGCCCACGGCAGCTACAACATAAATCAGCATATCCATTTTTGTTTACCCCTTTGATAATGATTTTTGTTGAGTTGTGACTGATTATTTATCATCTGCGGCGGCGCCGCAAACAACCTAAAAAAATACCGGGGACCGGCCTTTCCGTGAAAGGCTTCATTTCCGTCAGGAAGATCCCCAAAGTTTCGCCATATAGCAAAGGACCGGAGATGGATGATCCCCTCCGGAAGCCATGGCATATTACCTGAACAAGGCGCCCATGATGAATACCATCACCATGAATGCGACACCCGAGATAACCGTGATCCTCTGTAAAAGCGCCTGGACGCCCTTTGCGGCTCCCTTGCCGAAAAGCTTGTCGATACCGCCCGCGATGGCGCTTCCCATGCCGGCATCGCTGCCTTCCTGAAGCAGGACCGAGGCGATGAGCACGACGCTGATGACAAGAGTTATAACAGCCAGAACTGTCTGCATCTGAATTGTCCTCCAAATCGATTATAACAGAGGAATTATAACACAAAATGCCACCTTGTCAAACCAAAAGAGGGATAAAAAGGGCCTGCCCGCCCCTTTTTATTTCCCGGGCATTATTTTTTCATTATATAATGGTTAACTTATAAAGAGTGATAGTATAATAATTGAGTGTTTCGATACATAAATCAATACTGATGGAGGTGTGAAAAATGAATCTGCAGCATTTTACACAGAAATCCGTTGAAGCGATACAGTCGGCCCAGTCTCTGTGCGCCGACAACAACAATCCGCAGATAGAGCCTGAGCATCTGACGTATGCCCTCATCACCCAGAAGGAAGGGGCCATCGCGCAGATACTCGACAAGATGGAGATAGACGGAAAAGCGCTCTCTTCGGATATCATGAAGCTCATAAAGGCCATGCCCTCGGTGAGGACATCCAGCCAGGAGCTCAACAAAGTCTACATTTCCCAGGCGACCCAGAAGATACTGGATACGTCCGAGGAAAAGGCCACGCAGATGAAGGATGACTTCGTCAGCGTGGAGCATATCTTCCTTGCCATCCTGCAGCTGGCGGACGCGAAACTCAGGGAAGTACTTAATTCCCACGGTCTGATCGATACGGATTTCCTCAAGGCCCTCGCCCTCGTAAGGGGCAACACCAGGGTCACCAGCGACAATCCCGAGGATACCTTCAATGTACTGGAAAAGTACGGCAGGGACCTGGTACAGGCAGCCCGTGAAAACAAGCTCGATCCCGTCATCGGACGCAGCGATGAGATCAGGAACCTTATAATGATCCTCTCCAGGAAGACCAAGAACAACCCGGTGCTGATCGGCGAGCCCGGTACCGGAAAGACGGCCATAGTGGAGGGCCTCGCCCAGAGGATAGTCGCCGGCGACGTGCCCGCGTCCCTCAAGGGTAAGACCATCTTCTCACTGGACATGGGTTCCCTCATCGCCGGAGCCAAGTTCCGCGGAGAATTCGAGGAACGTCTCAAGGCGGTGCTCTCCGAGATACAGAAGAGCGAAGGAAACATCCTTCTGTTCATCGATGAGATCCACACCATCGTGGGCGCCGGAAAGACCGAGGGCAGCATGGACGCAGGAAACCTCCTCAAGCCGATGCTGGCCAGGGGCGAACTGCACTGCATAGGCGCCACCACCCCGGACGAATACAGGAAGTACATCGAAAAGGATCCCGCGCTGGAGAGACGTTTCCAGCCCGTAAGGGTGGAGGAGCCCTCCATAGAGGATACCATCGCGATCTTAAGAGGCCTGGAGGAACGCTATGAGGTGTTCCACGGCGTCAAGATCACCGACGGCGCCATAATCGAGGCCGTGGAGCTCTCAGACCGTTACGTCACCGACAGGTTCCTGCCAGACAAGGCCATAGACCTTATCGACGAAGCCTGCGCCATGGTGCGCACGGAGATGGATTCCATGCCGTCGGAACTTGATTCCATTTCCCGCCAGATCATGCAGATCGAGATAGAGCAGACGGCCCTGAGAAACGACGAGGACAAAAACGCTCCCAGAAGGATCGAGGATCTGGAGGAGGAAAAGAAGAAGCTCCAGGAAAAGTTCGAGGTCCTGCACAAGCAGTGGCTGGATGAGAAGGATTCCATCCAGAAGGTCCAGAAGCTCCGTGAGGAGATCGAGGACGTGAGTTCCCAGATCGAGACCGCCCAGAGGGATTACAATCTGGAGCGGGCCGCCGAGCTCAAGTACGGCAAACTCCCGCAGCTGCAGGCCGAGCTGGAGGAAGCCGAAAAGGTCCAGACCGCTTCCGTGGACGGCAACATCCTCCGGGACAAGGTCACCGAGGACGAGATCGCCCATGTGGTGGCAAAGTGGACGGGGATCCCCGTGGCGAAGCTGGTGGAGTCAGAAAGACAGAAGCTGCTGACCATCGAGAACACGATACACCAGAGAGTCATCGGACAGGACGAGGCCGTAAGGCTGGTATCGGAAGCTATCCTCCGTTCCAGAGCCGGCATCCAGGATCCCAAGAAGCCCATCGGCACATTCATGTTCCTCGGGCCCACCGGCGTCGGAAAGACGGAACTGGCGAAGGCCGTTACCGAGATACTGTTCGACACGGAAAAGAACCTTATCCGTATAGACATGAGCGAGTACATGGAGAAGTTCTCCGTATCCCGTCTCATCGGAGCCCCTCCGGGATATGTCGGATACGATGAGGGCGGACAGCTCACCGAGGCTGTAAGGACCCATCCCTACAGCGTGGTGCTCTTCGACGAGATCGAAAAGGCCCACGGCGACGTGTTCAACATCATGCTCCAGATATTCGATGACGGAAGGGTCACCGACTCCCAGGGCGTGACGGTTAACTTCAAGAACACCATCATAATCATGACCTCGAACCTGGGAAGCGATATCCTCCTCAACGGCATCGACCGCAACGGACAGATCAGCGAGAAGGCCAGAAGCGAAGTCGATTCCCTCTTAAAGAGCCACTTCAAGCCGGAGTTCCTCAACAGGATCGACGAGATCATCTACTTCAAGCCCCTTACGAAGGACGAAATGTACTCCATCATGGAGCTCACTCTGCGCAGCCTCCAGAAGAGACTGGCGGAAAAGGAACTTTCCCTCACCCTCACGGACGCGGCAAAGACCTTCATCCTGGAGAACGGCTACGACCCGATCTACGGCGCGAGGCCTCTCAAGAGGTTCATACAGCATAACGTTGAGACAATGATCGCCCGCTACATCCTGGAGAAGACTCCTTCACCGGGAACGGAGATAACGATCGACGCGGTGAATGACCAGCTGGTATTCGCCTGACCGGGAAAAGGATACTAAAAAACGCAGGTACGCCTGCGTTTTTTTTACGGACGCTGCACGAAAAAAGGCCGCCGGTCCTTCCGGCGGCCACAGTATCGGTCCTACTTTATCCAGTATGCGTAATTTTCCTTGCGGGGCTTCGCCTCGGGCTCGGGACCGTCCGCGTAACCGAGTATGCAGTTGCCTATGCCCTCGTAATCCCCTTCTATGCCCAGCTCCTTCAGGATGGCTTTCCCCTCCTCGGAGGCGAACTCCTCTTTGGCTCGGTGTATCCAGCAGCTTCCAACCCCCAGATCGTGGGCCGCCAGCATGAGGTTGCCCATCACGAGGCTGCCGTCATACAGATATGTGGGGATGCTCTTGTCAGCGAGGACCACCAGCACCACCGGAGCCCCGTAGAAGGGATCTCCCTTGCCGCCCATCACGGAGGCGTTCAGCGCGGAGAGCTTATCCCTTACTTCCCTGTTCGTCACGGCGATAATGATCGGTGACTGCTTTCCCATACCGGTGGGAGCATATGTCCCGGCCTGTATGATCTTCTCGATGACCTCATCCGGCACCATTTCATCAGTAAATTTCCTTATGCTTCTTCTGCTCAGCATGTTGTCAAACACTTCACCCATCGTCTTGTTCTCCTTTTCCTTTTTTTATAAGATCCGCTCAGCGTGTCTACTCATACTCGTACCAGAGCCCCTGCTCCTGGAGACTGTAAATGATCTCCTCGAAGTAGTCATAGTCCTCCGCGAAATATGTGTTGCCGTTCTTGTCGGAGACGAAGTAATAATAATCGTGGGAGGACGGGAACAGGGCAGCGTAGATGGATTCCGCTCCGGGGTTGCATATGGGGCCTACGGGGAACTGCCCCGCCATGGCGTCTGGCCTGGTATTGTAGGCATTGACGTCCTCGATCTCCCACATGTACAGATCCCTTTCGTATACCTCCACCTTGATGGCGTAGTATGTGGTGACGTCGCTGCCAAGAGCCCAGCCGTCCCTGAGACGGTTATAGAACACCCCCGCCACTCCGGCGCGGTCATTGGCGTTTCCTGCTTCCAGCTCCACTATGGAAGCCATGGTCATTATCTGGTGCAGCGTGTAGGGCGAATTCCTTATGGCGTCCCTGTAGGGCTCCAGAATCTCGCCGGTACGGTCCAGCATCATCCCGAAGATCTCCTCGACGGTCATCTCGGGGCCCTTGAACTCGTAGGTATCGGGGAAGAGATATCCCTCCAGGCTGTAGTAGGCCCTGGGATCCTTGATGTCATCCGTCAGGAACCAGTATTCCTCCAGAAGGCGGTCGAGATACTCAGTATCGGAAAGAAGGGCGTAGACGTCCTCCTCCGTGTTGTCCGTATTCTCCGCGATCTCGGAGGCGATGTAGCGCATGTTCTTGCCCTCGGGGAACGTGAGGAAGAACGCGTCGGGATAGTATGTCTCACCGGAGGCTATGGTATCCACGATCTCCCGTAAGTCCATGGACGGGGAAAGGGGATACTTTCCGGTGTACAGGGGCGTATCCGGGGCGTTGTTCTTGATAAACAGCCTGTAGGCCGTCTCGGAACGGATGAATCCCTCCTCCTTGAGCCTCGGGCCCAGGGTACGGTATGTGTCGCCCTCCCCTACCGTGAAGGGCCTGATCTCTGTGTCATCGGGGTCTGCCGCAGACATGGACATATTGTAGAGCAGAGCACCTCCGCAGGCGATCAGGACCACTATCACGGCGATCACCTGGAGGATCCTGACCTTCTTTGATGCTTTTTTATTTGTCTTACGTGTCACGTTTGAGCCTCATTTCATTGTATAATCATAATCAGTAACATATATTATATAATATTTCCCTTTCATCTGCAACACCAAGGGAAAAGGAACGCCTTATGGAAAAAGACCGTTTTATCAACGGACAGATGCTTGCCCCCTACGGCAGCATGCCCTTCATGGGACATACCGTGGGGCAGATAGGCTGCGGGCCACTGGCCGTATACAATCTCATAGAGTCCTTCGGAGAGGACGCGGACCTTGACGACATCCTGCGCTTCTGTGAAAAGTACCCATTGCTGTCCATGTGGGGGGCCTTCGGGACGAACACCGTATCCCTGGCCATGTATCTGAAAAAGGCGGGCTTCCGCCCCAGGGTCGTCATGTATCCCACCTTCTCCGTCATGGAAAGGATCATATCCCGTCACGGAGCGGGCATCATAAACTACTTCCACGGCAGGGGCGCCCACTACATATGCGTCAGGAAGACCTCCTTCGGCTACGAGGTCTACAACAGCGCCAACCACTACAGCGGCACCAGGGTCATAAGGGATCTCAGGGAACTTAAAAGGACTTCAAAAATGTTCCTGCCCCTTTCCATCCTGTATCCTGCGGGGCCGAAACATCTTTGACTTTTTTTTTAAATCTATTGACTTGAATGAATGATTCTAGTAATATATCTAATGTTGTCGGAGGAGTGCCCGAGTGGCTAAAGGGGGCGGACTGTAAATCCGTTGGCTCAGCCTACAATGGTTCGAATCCATTCTCCTCCACCATCTTTTTTAAGCCGCAAGGCTCTTTTTTTTATCTTTTCAAAGTCCGAAGATACGCCTTGTCGGCATCACAGACGCGGCGGCTCTCCAGGGCCTTCCTTATGGCCATGTTATGGGTCCACCTGTCG
>CADBPP010000229.1 GCA_902796565.1 uncultured Eubacteriales bacterium
CGAAAGTGCAGAAAATTTATTAGTACCGATGCGCGAGGACTAAGCGCGAGCGGTCCCTGAATGAATTATTTATGCATATAATGCTTATTGCGACAGCCCCTATTGACATCTTAAGGATTATCATCATTTAGAGCTAATGCGTTTATTAAACTCCTCAATCTCCTTTTTGTCTTCTTCGGTTAAGATGCTCGGATCAATTCTGATCCTTCCTCCAGTCACTTTTTCAAGATTTTCAAGATTCATCTCATGCATTTTCTTTTCCTCCGTGTTGTCACATCTATTGTTCATATTTCAAGCTGTCCATTTCTTTTTTGTCCCGGTCTTCACCGTTCACACTAATATATATGGATACACAGAGAAAATGGCCAGATATTATATCTCCGGTGCTTTATCTGCTGCCTTATCTACGCTTCATCTGCCTCATCCGGAGGTATCACTTTGTAGCCATACGACTCGAGCGCGGCGATCACATCCTGAGTAATGTTTATCGATATCTCATTTCTACCAATGTCTCCGCCCTCGATCACCCTGTGCAGGTCCCCTACCGACACATTCATAATATCCGAGAGCCTTCTCAGATTATCTCTGTCAGGGAGCCCTCCATCCGTCTCCCACTTGGCAATTGCCGACTTTGAAACGCCCACCTTTTCAGCAAGTTCCTCCTGTGTCAGCCGCATGTGTTTTCTTCTCAGCGAAATGAAATGTCCTAAGCTTTTCGCCTGCCCCATCGTCTACCTCCCCAATTAGTCTCGTCAGAACCCTCTCTATAATGGTAGAGACCGAATTCGTAAATATCAAATCACTTTTTGGTTACGCAACGTAATCATGCATTATGTTGTTCTAAATTGTACCAGCCTATATAAAAAAGAATCCCACCAAAAAGGTGGGATTCCTCCTATACTTGACTGATCCTCTTACATGATCATATTTCTTTTTTGATATAAGTCATCCAGTGCCTGTATCAGCTCCTCGTCCGTATACCGATCCTCCGCACTCAGTTTTATGCACCGTTCAACAATCCTCCAGATCCTGTCCGGAGCGCGCTGCTCTTTGGGAAGCCTTCCGGTGACCATGACATTCAAAAGGACCCCGACCGCGTATACATCCGTCTTCGCGGAGGAAGCCGAAAAGCCGTACCCGACCTGCTCGGGCGCCGCATAAAACATGGTTCCCATATACCTCGTGTCGTCCGTCTGCTCCGGGTCGTACCACTTGGCCACATTCACATCAAGCAGGCAGACCTCTCCCTCCCGGGTCACAATAATGTTGGAAGGCTTCACATCCCTGTGGATGATCGGCCTCGGAAGCGTGTGCAGCTCCTGCAGAATACCGCACACGCTCCTTGCAATAAAAACAGCATCCCCTTCTTTGAGCGGTCCATGCTCAAGCATCTGTTCCACCGTCACCCCATCCATGTACTCCTCGATGACGACCAGGCAATTGCTCCCCTCATAAACAGCCTCGAGTTTCGGCATATGAGCAATGGGCCTGCGCCCCATCAGGTAACGGTATATGCTCTTATTATAGACCGTCAAAATCTTTTTTATATAATACTGTCCGCTCTCCCGATGCCGCACCAGCGTGACATGCTCCCTGCCTGCCACCGGTGCTGTTTCCTCATAGAAAGAAAGCGCCAGGACATCCTCATCGGACAGCCCTCTGTAGGGATTCCGCAGGTCCGCTTCATATTCATCTTCCGACTCATAGAGTGTACTTTCATCGATCTTATTGACAAATCCGCACTCTGTGCACCGCCATTCCCCGCACTCCTCACGGAAGCCGGGCTGAATATTGAGCATAGTGCCGCATTTGTCACAGATCCACGCGACATCGGAATCAATCTTCGGATTGATGAGCATCTCGCCGCATCCGAGACAAATCCAGTATGGAAGTGTATTGCTGTAACCTTTCTGGAGAGTCAGGTTGGCTTCACAGCGGGGGCAGAATTCATATTCCGGATCAGTTTTCCTTTCATTCTGTAAAAGATCTGATATTCTGTTTTTACCGAACTTGAACATACGCCCTCCCTATAGTATCTAACCTCCCGCCGGGAATCTCAAATTACTTTTTGCTTACACAGCGTGACTTTCCCGGTCGATCATTCCTTCCCGAGCGAAGACAGGCCCTTTTTCGTCAACATATCATTCACCCTGTCAAGATCGAACACACGGTTATTGATCGCCAC
>CADBPP010000230.1 GCA_902796565.1 uncultured Eubacteriales bacterium
GTCGTCGCTTCTGCCCATGGGCTTGGCCATCTTAATGAAGGTCCTGCCGCAGGAACACTTCTCCCTCTTCAGGACACAGATGTCCCTGGTACGGTAACGGATTATCGGGAACGCCTCCTTGTCGAGGCTGGTGAATACCAGTTCTCCCTTTGTGCCTTCGGGAAGCACTTCCCCGGTGTTCGGATCGATGATCTCGGCGATGAAGTGATCCTCGTTGATGTGCATGCCGGTCTGCTCCTCGCATTCGAAAGCTACGCCGGGGCCTGAGAGCTCCGTAAGGCCGTAGATGTCGTAGGCCTTGATCCCGAGAGTCTTTTCGATATCGTGTCTCATCTCCTCCGTCCAGGGCTCCGCTCCGAAGATGCCCGCCTTCAGGGGTATCATGTCGGGAGTATAGCCCGCTTCCTTCAGGGACTCCCCTATGTAGGCTGCGTAGGAAGGAGTGCAGCACAGCACCGTGGCCTTCAGGTCCAGCATGAACTGAAGCTGTCTTTCGGTGTTGCCGGAGCTCATGGGCACCGTCAGGCATCCCACCTTGTGGCTGCCGCCGTGAAGGCCCGCGCCTCCGGTGAAGAGGCCGTAGCCGTAGCTGACCTGAACCACGTCCTCCCGGGACGCTCCCGCCGCCACCAGGGCCCTGGCGCAGCACTGCTCCCACATGTCTATGTCATCCTGGGTGTAGTAGGCAATGACCCTCTTTCCGGTGGTGCCGGAGGTGGACTGTATCCTTACGCAGTTTGAGAGGGCCGTGCCCAGCATTCCGTAGGGATAGCAGTCCCTCAGATCGGACTTGGAGATGAAGGGCAGTTTGTGAAGGTCCTCCACTCCCCTGATGTCATCGGGGCTCACCCCCGCCTTATCCATCAGTTCTCTGTAATAGGGCACATCGTTGTAGGCGTGCCTTACCTGTTTTACTAGTTTTTCGCTCTGGAGCTTTTTGAGATCCTCCGGATCCATCGTCTCCAGTTCTTCCTGATAATATTCTTTCCCCATGTTTCTTTTCGTCCTTTTCAGCGGACTTCCCTTCCAAGCATGAATGCTTTTTTGTTTGCCTCCAGAAATCTCTCGGCCACCACTTCTCCGAGAGAAGTGAGCCAGCTCTCGAGAGGGATATCCTCGAAATAATTGGAAAGCCTTCCCATCAGCACGATGTTTACCGACTTTGAAAGACCGGTCTGCTCAGCCAGGGACAGCGCGTCTATGCTGTCCACATTCACACCCTTCTTCTTCAGTTCTTCCAGAACGTCGGAAGGATACTCCGCCGCGCCCGTTATCACGGGCATGGGCTTCATCTCCTGGGTGTTCACTATCAGCGTTCCGTCCTTCTTAAGGCAGGAGATGTATCTCGCGCCTTCAAGCTTCTCGAACGATATGATAAAGTCGGCTTCGCCCTTCGTGATGACGGGAGAATATACTTTCTCCCCGAGCTTCACGTAGGTGACGACGCTTCCGCCTCTCTGGGACATGCCGTGCACTTCCGAGAGCTTCACCTGGTATCCGGCTTTTTCACCGACGTTTCCGATAAGGCGGCTGGCCAGGAGGGTACCCTGTCCGCCGACGCCCACTATCATGATGTTAATGTCCTTCATCAGGCTTCACCTCCGCCTATGGCATCAAATTTGCACATCTGTGAACATACGCCGCAGCCCACACACTGGGTCGCGTCTATCACCGCGTGATCGCCGTCCATGCTGATGGCCGGGCAGCCGATCTTCATGCACTGCTTGCACTTCTGGCACTTGTCCTCGTCCACCCTGAGAGGAGGATTGAGCTTGGTGCTCTTGAGGAGCGCGCAGGGCCTTCTGGAGATGATGACAGAGGGTCCTTCAAAGGCGGCTTCCTCCAGCACGGCCTTTTCCGTTTCCTTCAGATCATAGGGATCCACGATCCTTACATGATCGATGCCCATGGCCTTCACCAGAGCCACCAGATCGATCTTATTGGCGGGCTCTCCCTTGATGTTGAATCCGTTGGTGGGATTGTTCTGGTGTCCCGTCATTCCCGTTGTGGAGTTGTCGGCTATTATCACCGTGGAATTGGACGCGTTGTAGGCAATGTTGGCAAGACCGGTCATACCGGAATGCATGAAGGTGGAATCTCCGATCACTGATACCGTCTTCGACTGGGACTCCTCGCCTCTTATCTTGTTGAAGCCGTGGATCCCTCCGAGGCTCTGTCCCATGCACAGGACCGTGTCCAC
>CADBPP010000231.1 GCA_902796565.1 uncultured Eubacteriales bacterium
AGATATGATAAGATGCGTCCTGTGCGATGACGCGCCCTGCAGCGCCGCCTGCGGCAGGGCAGATCCCGCGAAGCTCCTTCGGAGCATCTGGTTCGAAAACGAGAAGGGGGCAGCGGCCTCTCTTCCGGAAAAGGACGTATGCTCCGACTGTCCAGCTCCCTGTGAGAGCGCCTGCGTGAGGCCCTCTCAGGTGAGCATCAAAGAGCTCATGGGGCGCCTGAGAGACGGGATCCTTCCCGAGCTGGAGGTCCTGCCGGGGGGCGGGGATGATCTTCTGAAGACGGATATCTGCGGGGTGAAGCTGGAGAACCCCTTCCTTCTGTCCTCCTCGGTGGTGTCCGGAACCTATGAGATGTGCGCGGCGGCCTTCGATGCCGGCTGGGCCGGAGCGGCCTTCAAGACGATCTGCACCATGGACATACATGAGGCCTCCCCCCGCTTCTCCGCCGTTCACGGCGACAACGGGGAGATCATGGGCTTCAAGAACATCGAGCAGCTCTCGGACCACTCCGTGGAAGAGAACATGGAGGTCTTCCGCCGGCTGAAGAAGGACTATCCCTCGAAGGTCATCATAGCATCGATCATGGGAAGGGACGACGGGGAATGGGAGAGCCTGGCGGGGTTGTGCGAGGAGAACGGAGCCGACCTGGTGGAACTGAACTTCTCCTGTCCCAACATGGCGGACGGGGGCCTGGGCTCCGACATCGGGCAGGTGCCTGAACTGGTGGAACGCTTCACCGCCTGCGCGAGAAGGGGGACGAAACTTCCGATCCTTGTGAAGCTCACGCCCAATGTCGCAAGCATGGTCCCCGCGGCAATGGCCGCGAAAAGGGGAGGAGCCGACGGGATATCCGCCATCAACACCATCAAGAGCGTCATCGGGATCAATCCCCACACATATATCTCTTCTCCCTCCGTAAGGGGCATGAGCGCTGTGGGGGGCTACAGCGGCGCGGCGGTAAAACCCATCGCCCTGAGGTTCCTCTCCGAGATCGCCAAGGAACCGTCCCTGGATGATCTTGCCATTTCCGGCATGGGAGGCATCGAGAGCTGGAGCGACGCCCTGGAATATATCCTGCTGGGCGCGGGATGCGTCCAGGTGACCACGGCCGTGATGCAGTACGGATACCGCATCGTGGAGGATCTGATATCGGGTCTTGGGATCTACATGGCGGAAAAGGGCTTTCACAGCATAGGCGAGATAAGGGGGGCAGGTCTTGAGTCTCTGAGCATGACGACGGATGTGCTGGAGCGGGACAGCATTCTTTTCCCGGTCTTCGACCGGGAGAAGTGCATCGGCTGCGGGCGCTGCGCCGTCTCCTGCCGGGACGGGGGACATCAGGCCATAACCCTGGATAAGGAGCGAAGGCCGCGTCTGGACGGAAAGAAATGCGTGGGATGCCACCTGTGCGTCATAGTCTGTCCCGAAAGGGCGGTACACAGCGCGTCAAAGCGCATCGTGAGAAAGAAGAATTGAAAAATCCCGGGGAAGGATCGGACCTTCTCCGGGAATGCTTTCATAAGGGGCAGTTACAGATCCAGTAGAGCGAATCTTTTTTCGGAGATCCTCATGGAGAGAAGGCTCACTGCGAGATAGACCGCCAGGGCCGCCGCTGCGCACCACAGAAGGTCCTTTGAACCTTCCCATCCCGGCTCGTTCAGGCGCCCGAGGCCCGGGAAGTGATGCAGCGCCTCGCCGAGGGCTATCACCAGGAAAGCCGTCACAGCGAAGATCACGAAGGGCTTTCCGAGGTTATATCCGGTGCGGAAGTATCCCCCCAGGAAAACGGCGTTGAAGAGGGCGTAAACCATAAGGGCGAAGGCTATGAACAGTGGGTTCGCCGCCATCATTACGTTCGTCAGGTAGACCGGGGAGGAGGAGAGGTATGTCATCCTTATGAACGTGAAGACGCACATGAGAAGAAGGCTTATCCCCTCAAGGATCATGACGGATATGTACTTCGCGCGGACGATGTCCTTCTTTCTGACCGGCAGCATCAGCGAGAAGTATATGTCCCCCGCCTCCCTGGCGGAAAGGTACCCCTGGAAGATCCCCAGGCAGGTGAAGAAGGCACCGCAGAGGATGGGATAGCCCGGGATGAAGCTCATCAGGGCGAAGGCCAGGAAAACATACGTCAGAGGCGGTATCGCCAGTGAGAATTCCTTTTTAACCAAGCTTTTCATGCAGATCCTCCTTTTCGCTTTGCACCATGATCTCTTCGAGGGTGTTTCCTTCGCCCCGTTCAGACGCGGAGGATATGAGGTCCGCCATGGTGCCGGTATAGATTATCCGGCCGTGTTTGATGTATGTTATGTCATCGGCGCATTTTTCCAGATCCGAGGTTATGTGGGTGGAAAAGAACACCGCGGCCCCCTTTTCCTTCAGATATGAAAAGATGTCCAGCAGTTCCGAGCGGGACACCGGGTCCAGGCCGCTGGTGGGCTCGTCCAGTATCAGCAGCCTGGCTCCGTGGGACATGGCGCAGGCCAGGGAGAACTTGACCTTCATGCCCTCCGAGAGCTCCCGGGAAGTCTTCTGCGGGTCCAGGCCGAAGGCGTCCATGTATCTTATGAACGTCCCGTCGTCCCAGGCGGGATAGAAGCTTTTTATGACCGATGCGATGCGGGAGAGCTTTTTCCTCTGATAGAAGTTCCCGCCTCCCGCGGCGTAGCCGATCTTTTCCTTTATGGCGTTTTCGTTTTCCGTCATGTCCAGCCCGAATACCTTCACGCTCCCCGCCGAGGGATGCACCATGCTCAGCATGGATTTTATGGTGGTGGTCTTTCCGGCGCCGTTACGGCCTATGAAGCCCATTATCCTTCCTTCGTCAAGGCTGAAGCTCACGTCTTTGAGGCTGAAGGAGGGATAGTCCTTGCAAAGCCCCTTTACTTCAAGAATACTCATCTTCACTCCTCCCTGGAACATTTGACCAGGGCGATCCCCTGGTTGAGGTCCGCCAGCATCAGCAGACGGTCCCCCGTCTCGAGAGCGAAGATGCGCATGACCTCCTCCGGGATCTTTATGGTATGCTCCTCGCTTATGGGCAGGGAGCAGTAATACTTGTCCCCGGTATCCGACACGTTTCCCGAAGAGCGCATGGGAAGGCTCACCAGCTCGTCCAGCGTCACCTTGTAGAGGCTCGCCAGCTTAAGGCAGTTTCCCAGGTCCGGAACGCTTTCCCCCATCTCCCATTTTGCCACGGACTGTCTGGACACGTCCACTATCTGGGCGAGGGCTTCAAGGCTGTAGCCGTTCTCCTGCCTGAGTTTCCTGAGATTATCCGCTAAAACTATCTCCATGACGTCCTCCTTTCATGGATATTGTACACGAGGGGCGCTCCAAAGGCAATAAACCGATGTTAACAGCTTTGTCAACCCCGGTTTACATGATCCCCGGTCCCCTTCCCCTCTCCCCGTCCCTGCTCGGGGAAGGGAGTTTCTGCTGCTATATCGATCAAATGTTCGATTATTTCCTTGATCATATGGAGGGGACCGGCATTATCCGTCGGGAGGATGCCCCGCGGCTGCCGGGAGAGCCCCCGGGCGGAGGAACCGGGCCGGATCCCTTCCGGAATACATCGCGCGATGATGTTATGGATCGCTCCCGGGCGGAGCCCGGGAGCGGAAAGGAGAAGCATGACGGAATGGACAGTGGTGAGCGTGCTTATCGCTGTGGCGGGATCGTTCCTTGCGGTGGGCAGACCCGTCATAGCCCTGAACAGCACGATAACAAAACTGCAGACGATGGTGGAGAGTCTCGTGAAGAAGACGGATGAGTACCGCTCATCCAACAGTCAGTCCCACAGAAGGATATTTGAGACCCTCGAAAAACATGACGGAAGAATAATGAGGCTGGAGGTGAAGGATTTACATGAAAAAGAAGATAGATCTTTTGGGAGTCGCTCCTGAGACATGGGCCAGGACACTGTTTCTGGTACTGGCCCTGGCCAATCAGACAGCGGCTATGTTTGGAAGGGAGCTGGGGATCGATCTGACGGAGGACGAGATCTACAGAGCCGTCACTGTCCTGATGACGGTAGCGGCCGCCCTCAGGGCATGGTGGAAAAACAACTCCTTTTCCGAATCGGCTCAGGCTGCGGACATGCTCATGAAGGGACTCGAAGCGCAGGCTCCGGAATATGTGTCCCCCCTCAGGGCAGGCTCCCATCACAGGAACGAGGTAGGATGATGCTGGTTTTTCCTCTGAAGAAGATATGGATCAGCAACGACTGCCTGGGCCACGGTTACAATGCATATGATCTGGGCTGGTGGGACTATGATCGGAGCATGCCCGACGATACGGGCAGAAATCCCCTTTTGTACGCGATGGGGGAGGGTATCGTCCT
>CADBPP010000232.1 GCA_902796565.1 uncultured Eubacteriales bacterium
AGCCGGAAGGATCGACATAATGGATGTATTCAGTTTTTCTGCAGCTGAAACGATGAGAACGCTGTATACATGCTCCATCAGGCTCATCCGTCAGGGGCCTCCTTTCTGTGGGGATCATTTTCCGCAGTATATGTTCAGAATGTCTTCGGGTATATATTTTCTGATGAATCCGCTCTTTGAAGCCTCGCTGCGGGCTTCCTCAAGGCTGCGGGGCAGCTTTTCATATTTCGCCAGCACCACTTCGTCGGCGGTGTAGAGGTTAATGTCCGAAGGATCGCCCAGGCTCAGTCTGCCGGTGATGCCCTCCAGCGCCGCGTAGATCATCAGTGTGAATGCCAGGTAGGGGTTCGCCGTCGGATCCGGGCTTCTCAGCTCCGCCCTGCGGTACTCTCCGCTGGCGGCCGGTATCCTTACCAGCTGGGAACGGTTCTGCTCAGACCAGGAAATGTAAGCCGGGGCCTTGTGCCCGCCGAGACGGCGGTAGGAATCCTCCGTGGGATTAAGAAAAGCGCTCATGGCCCGGGCGTTCTTCAGTATCCCTGCGATCATGTGCTCGAAGGTCCCGATATCGTCGAAGGGCCTGACGGACATGTTGATGTGGAAGCCGTTGCCCGGCTTTCCCGCCAGAGGCTTTGGCGAGAAGTCAGCCTCGAAGCCGTTGCGGTTCGCGATGGTCCTTACCACTCTCTGGAAATTCACGGCGTCATCCGCGGCCTTAAGGGCGCCGGAGTAGCGGAAGTCTATCTCGTTCTGTCCCGGGCCTTCCTCATGATGGGAGCTCTCGGGATATATGCCCATCTGTTCCAGGGTCAGGCAGATCTCTCTTCTGACGTTCTCGCCCCTGTCGTCCGGGGCTATGTCCATGTATCCCGCCTCGTCGCAGGGGATTTTGGTGGAGCGCCCTTCCTCGTCCAGCCTGAACAGGTAGAATTCCTGCTCCGCCCCGAAGGTGAATTCATATCCCGCACAGGCCGCGTCTTCCACGGCCTTCCTCAGAAGCGAGCGGGTATCGCCCCGGAATGGAGTTCCGTCCGGATGGGTTATGGTGGTGAACATCTGCACCACTCTTCCGTGTTCCGGCCTCCAGGGAAGGGGGACCAGTGTATCGCCGTCAGGATGCAGCAGAAGGTCGCTGAATACCTCGGCCCCGAAGCCCGCTATGGCGGAGGCGTCGAAGGCTATGCCGTCATCGAAGGCTCTCGCGAGCTCATGGGGCATGATGGCTATGTTTTTCTGCCTCCCGAACACATCGCAGAACGCAAGGCGGATGAACTTGACATCCTCTTCCCGGGCGTACTGAATGATCTCTTCTTTTGAATACTTCATGGTTTTGTCTGCCTTTCTAATTTGCCACATACAGCTGTCTGTAGGGGTTCGTGCTGTCGGGCGTCACCACTGTGAAGCTCTCCGACAGGATCGCTTCCGGATCCAGTCCGAAGACTGCGGCATAGTCCGTGAGATAGCCCCTGAGCCGGATGATATCCTCTTCGTCAGCGGTGCGGACCCTGACCTGGCCGGGAAAGTTCACACCGTCGCAGGAGCCCCTGAGATACATCACTCCTCCGTGCATCCCGGTGCCGGGGAAGTCTCCGACGATCCTTTCACCGGAAGTTTCCAGTCCCAGCACGATTATCACTCCTCCGGCCTGGTACTCTCCGAGAAAGCTTCCTGCTCTCCCTCCGATCACCAGTACGGGGACACTGCCGGCGTACTGCTTCATGTGGATGCCGGCGCGGTATCCCGCGTTTCCCCGGACATATATCCTTCCGTCCCGCATGCCGTAGCCCGCGGCGTCACCGATGCTGCCGTGGATCACGATGGTCCCGGCGTTCATGGTGTCGCCCACTGCGTCCTGAGCGTTTCCCGTGACGGTGACGGTCCCTCCGTTGAGATATGCCCCCAGGGCATTTCCCGGGACGCCGCTGACGGTGATGTCGCATCCGCTCATCCCTGCGGCGATGAATCTCTGTCCGCAGCAGCCTTCCAGGGAGCATTTTCCGCCGCTTGACCTTATCATATCATTGAGGGTCCTGTGATCCAGTCCCCTGGCATCGATCAGCATAATTGTATACCAACCTTCCGTATCTTTATAATCATCTGAATGGAAAAAACCGTCCTTGAGGATATTTCGTGCTCTTCAGGAGGCTGGAGCGTTGCTCCCCCGAACGTGAACTCATTCTCCGGCGTGGAGGATTCCGAGGATATCCAGCTCGGTCCTGCTCAGACCGATGCCCCTGAGCATCAGCCGGTTGCCCCTGAGGGCCTCGATGGAATTGATGCCCATGCCTCCCATCATCTCCGTTATCTCCCTCTGCCAGGCGTTCATGAGGTTTATGAG
>CADBPP010000233.1 GCA_902796565.1 uncultured Eubacteriales bacterium
CGTCAAAATCCCCGTGGGGCCATCTGCCTATGTCCTCCCCGGCAGGGTTGATCATGCACGGTGTAAGGAGGAACACCTTCATGCCGCACTTCTGTGCCGCCATGTCCTCCGTGCAGTCGTTGCCCACCATCAGGGTCCTTTCGGCTCTAAAGCCGGTCTTTTCGAGAAGGTATTCGTAGTAGCGGACATCGGGCTTGGCGTAGCATGTGTTCTCATAGGTGGTCACGATGCTGAAGTCGTCATAGCGAAGCCCTGCCCATCTCACCCTGGCGCGGGTGGCCACCTCAGGAAAGATGGGATTCGTGGCCAGCACCCGGCCGATGCCCGCGTCCTTTAAGAGAGATACCACCTCCGCCGCCTTTTCGCTGAAACCGCACAGGCTCCTTACCTTCTCGAACTCGTTTCGGTAGAAGCCGTCGAAGAGCTCCTCGCTTTCTTCGAGGCTCCCGCCCCAGACGGAGCCGAAGACCCTCCAGAAGGCTTCCCTGTTCGTGACGCTGCCGTCGTTTTTCACCATGGCCTTCGTGCCCGCCCAGACGGAGTCGATGAGCTTTTTCTTCTCATACCCCAGGGGCGCGAGCTTTTCGGCCAGAAGGGAAAAGTATCCGCCTGTAAAGGTGTCCATGTCCATGGGGAGAAGTGTCCCGTCCAGATCGAAAAACACACACTCAAGCATTATCGGTATCCTCCTCAAGCACTCTTTTGCTGAATGAGACCACCAGTTCCTCATAGCGCTCCTCATCCACCATGAAGCTCACTCCGTGGCCCGCTCCCGGGAATGTATGAAGCTCGGTCATCGAGGGATTTGCTTCATGGATCCTCCTGCTCATTTCGCAGGGCACGAAATCATCCGCCTCCCCGTGGATGAGAAGCACCGGGACCTTCGTGTCCTTCACGGCCTTAAGGGCCGAGGCCCCGCTGATGTCGAAGCCTCCGAAAATGCGGGCGGCCGCCTTCGCGAAATGCCTGATAAAGCCTTCCGGAAGCTTCATGGAACGCCCCACAGTAAGGATGATGTCCATGGGCTCAGTGAAGGGACAGTCCGCGATGATGCCCTTCACGTTAGAGGGAAGTTCCATCCCCGAGGCCATGAGTACGGTGGAGGCCCCCATGGAGATGCCGGTAAGGATGATCCTGACGTCCTCACCGAAACGGCTGATGGCATAATCCACCCAGTCCAGGCAGTCGTATCTTTCCTTCACTCCGAAGGTCATGGTGTGGCCTTCGCTGCCGCACTGGGCGCGTTCTTCGATGAGAAGAAGGTTATGCCCTTCCCTGAGGACCACCATGGCCCCTCCGGAAAAGTCCCTGCAGGGAGTGCCCCGGTAGCCGTGGAAGCATATGTCCAGGGGAGCTCCCTCCTTAGTGTGGTAATATCTTCCCGCGAGCTTAAGCCCGTCCCGGGAGGTGATATATACCCTTTCGTATCCCAGTGCTGCGACGGATGAGATCATCTCCCTGATCTTATCTTTCCAGGGACCCCGCGTTAAGACTTCAGGGATGTGATAATCGTCGTTCTGATATCTGTCCGGGGAATAAAAGCCGAAACGGTATACCCCGAAGCAGATGGCAAAATATGCCGCCGCTGCCGCGGCGGCTGTGTACACAATGATCATTTTTGATCCTTCTGTCCCCTTTCGGAAAAAGTCACTCCCAGAAGCGCCGCGAGATCCGCAGCCTGCAGCGGGTCTATCACCATGCCCCTTATGGAATAAAGATCCGTCCTCAGGGAGGTTATGATGCAGTCCGACACATCGATTCCCCTTAAGGAGGTGGAGGTCACTTCGCTCCCCGTCAGGTCGCACTTTGAGAAGACCACCTTCGAAAGGGAAGTTTCCATGAAGAAGCTTTCCCTCATGTCCGTTTCGGAGAAAAGGACGTTCTTCATCTTTGCCCGTGCCATGTTCATGTAGGGGGCCTTGCATCCCTCGAAGGAAACGTCGTACACGCCCGAACGCTGAAATGACAGCCCCGCGAGATACGAATCCCTGAAAATGACCCTTCGGATGCTCGCCCCGTCGAAGCTGAGGTTCAGTGTCCTGACATCCTCGAAAACGCAGTCGGTGAGGCTCACCTTTTCAAAGGAGGTCCGGCTGAGATCGATGCCCCTGAAGACGCAGCCGTCGAAGGTCATGTTCCGAAAGACAGCTGTTCCTTCAGGTGACGTTTCAAACAGCTTCCGGGAGATATCCATGCCGCTTATGACACCTGAAAGATCCATCTTTTCCGTTTCCTCCATGATGGGGGGAGCAGCTATCCTTTTCACTTCTGTCTGACACCGTACTTTCTTGTAATACCTATCGTGTAGATCATCATAAGGCCTATGCAGCCGATGATGGAACCGAGCATCGTGACCGTGATTATCAGGCCTATGCGGCCCAAAAGCAGCGGGATCCCGGTAAGGATGAAGTAGATCCCGAATCCTATCCACAGATATCCCACGGCCCTGTTGTAGCCCCTGACGTCACTGACCTCGGGTTCCCTGACGCCGGCCCAGAATCCCACCGCGGTCTTCGCGAAGAAGCATCTGATGCCTATCCCCACGAAAAGCAGGGAACAGATCACCCAGATCACGAAGCCGAGCTCATTGCCGTGCATTACATCTTTCCTCCGTTCTCGTCCACCCACAGCCCCGCCTGGGTCGCCGCCACAGCGCCGTCCGCCGCCGCGGTCACCACCTGCCTGAGAACGGTGTTCCTGACGTCGCCGGCCGCGAAGATCCCCGGCACATTGGTGCGCATCCTCTCGTCGGTGATTATCCAGCCGTCGCTGTCGGTCTCCACCAGGTCCCTGAAGATGCCTGTATCGGGAACGAAGCCGTTGAACACGAAGATCCCGTCCAGGGGCAGCTCCGAGATCTCTCCCGTCACGGTGTCCTTAAGTTCCACCGAAGTTACCTTCATATCTCCGTTTATCTTCTCCACCGTGCGGTTGTACATGATCTCGCACTTGGGGTTATTCAGTATCCTTTCTCTGACCTCTCCCCTGGCCCTGAGTTCATCCCTGCGGTGGAACAGATACACCTTGGATGCGAAGCGGGTCAGGAAGTTGGCCTCCTTGACGGCGGAATCCCCTCCTCCGGAGACTCCCACCACCTTGCCACGGAAGAACATGGCGTCGCAGGTGGCGCAGTAGGATACTCCCCTGCCGGTAAATTCGGCTTCGCCGGGAACATCGAGCTTTCTCGGAACGCTGCCGCCCGCGATTATGACGGCTGATGCCAGGTACTGCTCCTTCGCGCTGCTGAGGACGAATCCCTCCCCGGTCTTTTCCACAGAGGTTATGTTCTCGTAGAGGAGGGTGCAGCCGGCGTCCACCGCCTGCTGTCTCATCCTGTCCGCCAGGGAGAATCCGCTGGAATCCTCCGGCGCTCCCGGATAGTTTTCTATGACGTCCGTCTGGATGATGAGTCCTCCCGCTGTGTCCTTTTCAAATATGACAGTCTTCATCAGGTCTCTGGCGGCGTACAGTCCCGCTGTAAGTCCCGCGGGGCCTGCGCCGATGATGGCGATATCGTATCTTTGCATCGTATCATCCTTCCTTCCTATCGTTTTTTTATCATAATCATCGCAGAAGACCCCCGCTTCTGCAAGTGGCGGGATGAATGCGATTCTATTTTTAAAAAATATGCAAACATATATATGCTTTTTTCGAACATATATGGTATAATCAATTCGGAAC
>CADBPP010000234.1 GCA_902796565.1 uncultured Eubacteriales bacterium
ATGAAGGGCTTGTCCAGATCGAACTTGGCGTGCACCACCCGCTTGTCGGCCTGCGCGAGGCGTTCCTCCTCGCTTGCGGGCTCTTCGGCGTTCTCATCCTCCGGACCCAGTTCCCTTATACGGTAGTCATAGCGGACGTAGGTCCCGGTTTCGTTGACGTATCCCAGGGGGACGCTGCGGAACTGGCCGCTCCAGCCGTTTTCCGGGGAGAGGGTCAGTATCTCGACGCTCTTCCATGAGAACATGCTTTCCTTCTTCTGCAGCACCACCTGGATGGAGCCCGGTCTGTCCTGATCCCCCAGGTCGATGTCCCAGGTCTTGTTGACTTTATAAGTCTTATTGTTGCAGTTCGTTATGGTATATACGCTCCCGTCTGTCTGATAGGAAACCTCGTAGCAGGCCAGCGGGGAGTCGGGTTCATCGGTCATCCTGAGGATCACGGAGGGGATGTCGCTGACGTCACCGTCCGTCTTGGGATCCAGTACGGGATTGCCGTCCATGTCCAGCTCCCTGATGCGGAACTGGGCGCCTTGGTCGCCGAAGCCCTCCACGGCCACCATCGCCTGCCAGCCGTTGGCCTCGTTCAGATCTACCACCTGAACGGTCTCCCACTCTCCGCCGTTCTTTTTCTGGATGGCCGCCTGTACCCTCCAGGGCTTGTCCGCGTCCGCGGGCGAGACGTCCCATACCTTTTTGATGGTGACGTCGGTGAGGGCGTTCGTGAAAACGACGGTATCCGACATGTCGGCATCCGTCAGGCTCCCGTCATAATCGGCACCACTCTCCATGATCCAGCTCTTGAAAATGATGTTGCCTTCGCTGTCGGTGGTCCTGACTATCAGCACTATTTTTTCTGTCCCGTCATAGGCGACGCCTTCATTGTCGCCCTCTGTCTCGCTTATCAGGTACAGGTACAGACCGTCACGGTCGAGAAGGAACTCCGCCTTGGTCTCGCCCGCTCCGGTGATCGTCAGTTCCGTCCTGAAGGGCTGGGGGAACAATATACCGTTGTCCACATCCGTGTCGGGTCTGACGCTGAAGAGGAATGTCTCAAGGGAGGCGTCATTGTATCCCCTCAGGACCTTTCTTACGGTTATGGGATAATAACCGGTAAGGGTGTTCTTTACGTCGCAGGTCCAGGTGCGGGTCGCCTCGTCATAGGACGGGGCCGTATATGTAACGGTGTAGCCGTTCACATGGCTCTCCAGCACGGAATAGTACAGGTCAAGGCCCTGGTCATCCTTTCCGGGGAGGTGGACGGCTTCATAGGTGCCGTCGCCGGCTACGCTCACGGTGACGGTCTTCTCGTATTCACCGCGGCTGTTTATCACGGAGAGCTGTACGGTGGCGGGCCTCAGATGGGTCAGTCCTTCATCTCCCTCCCAGGACACAGTGCCTCTGACGTTGACGTAATCGCTTCCGACCCATGTGTTCGTGACCGTATAGTAGATGTCATCCTTCGTATCCTGTGTGATCGCGACGGAGGAGGAGAAACCGTCCACCGGTTTCTCTCTTAAGGTATAGACATATTTTCTGTTGTTTTCGTCCAGCCTTCTGAGGCTGTTGCCTTCGGAGTCACATGTTATGACAGCCGTGCTCCAGGAGGCCCCGTCGTAACTCAGTGTGGTCTCGGCGATCTTTACGTCATCGCGGAAGACCTCTATCTCAACTTTGTCCGGGTATACCGTGGAGTCGTCGGTGTTCGCCCACGCCTTGGCGATGTGCAGCTTCAGATCATCGCTCTGCCGCATGTAGTGGACCGTGAAGTTGTAGAAAAGGTTTCCCCATCCCGGGCGGGTGTAGGCATAGGGTTCCTGGATGACCTTGACATAGCCGGGGATGTCGGGCGCCACCATCTCATACTTGGAGATGTCCTTGACATCTTTCCTCCGGATGCTGTAATCGAGCTTCGTCCAGCTGTCACCTCTGGTCAGAAGCCACGTCACGGTGTTCTCGTCGGAACCCTTTTCCCGCGCGTAAACGGTTATGGAATCGACTCCTTCGGGCTGGTCATCGAAAACGGCCTGCGCCTCGAACTGTACGGTCTCATATACGATGGGATAATTCACCACGTCGAGGCCGTAGCTCACCCCCACCCACTCGGGTCCGTTTTCGCCCGCGGGTATCGTTTCCGTCACGGTATATTCCGCGTCGGGATCATAGTTCACGTCCTTCAGCGACCACCGCCATGCAGTGGAATCGCCGTAATCCGATTTATTGAGAGTGATGTCCTTAAGGGGTTCTCCGTCCTTTTTGATATGGAGCACCACATAGTCCGTCTGGTCATGATAGGGAAGGCCCTCCCAGCGTACGGTGCCCCCGATGGTGTCGCGGTCGGGGCCGACGCCGAAGATGCTGGCCACAAGGGTAAAGTCATTGGTATTGTTCGCGATCCCCGGGATAGATCTGTACTCCCCGAAGGGTTCTGCGGAGACGTCCACGCTGAGGTCGTACTCATATTTCAGCGTGTCCTTGATGACATTGGCATCCAGCTCGCAGCCCATGTACTGCATGGGGACTCCGCTGTGGTATTTCGGTACCGTATAGCTGATGCTCCATCCGTTGGCGCTGTTTGCGGGGGCGGCCGCCAGAGGCACGTTTCCGATGCTTGATACATCGTCGGTTATGTTGATCACATCCCCCGCTTCAAGGGAATTCAGGGATTCCGTCGGACCTTTGCGGGGATCCATGATAAGGACCCATTCCGCGGGCACTCCGTGCTGGGCCGCCTTGTCCTCCATTCCCTCAGCAGGTTTCTGCATCAGAGCCAGATAGTTGCGATCGGGTATTTTGTCCGCGTCGATATCCCAGTGCTGATCCAGTCTGATGTCCATGACTGCGGTGGCGGTGATGAGCGTGTAAAGGGAGTCCTCTTCGGGAACATCCAGGTACTTTATAAAATATTTGTTGGTATGGGCCTGCACATTGTTGCCGGCGGCATCCGTGTATGACCCGACGCCGCGGTGGATATAATTCTTGCCGGTCTCAGGCGTTATGACGATATTGGGGTCGACCTCCATATCGAGGATCCTGACCCTGTATTCGTAAAGATATGCCCCGTCCCCGTCGAAGCCGAACTTCGGAACGTTCCATGTATCGATCTTCCAGTCCGAGGAGCGGTATGTGAAGCAGTGCTCATCCGCCTGAAGCCACTCTTCGTTTGTTCCGGCTTTTCTCCGGTACAGACACACGAGTATGCTCTGCGATATACTGGGGGTATCATTGCCCTCCGCGTCCACGTCCCAGACGAGCTCCGTCTTTATCTCCACTGCCGCGTCGGAGTGGATGACTATATCGACCTGTTCGTTTGCCCGGGGCTCTATCCAGTGCCGCATCTTTTTTGAACCCGCGGCGGACTGTCCGTCTATTATCCCGGAGGCGACCAGTGTGTAGGCGTAGTCTTTTTTGTAAGGCAGATACAGCTGTGTCTTTCCGTTTTCGTCGGTGACCCCTGTGACCAGCGCTTTTTCCGAGGGTTCGATATCCATCGATGCGGTGACATACACCGTCATGTCCCGGGCGGGAAGGGTCATGGCATCATCCATCCATACGGCTGCAGGCACCAGGAAGAACCTGTGGGGGCAGACCCCCTCCTTCAGTCCGCTGCCGAAGGTGAGGGAATCGTAAAAGTTCTTCGTGGCCACGGTCTGTTCGTCGGTATTGGTGAAATCCAGATCCCAGTCGTCGAAGAACAGGTCTATATTGAAATAGATCCTCTGCTGATAGACCTCGCGTCTCTCAAAGCTCAGACAGCCCTTTTCCCCCTCATATACGCAGGTGTGCACCTCCGGCCGCCCCGCTTCCTGGCCATGGGCATAGAGGTCCTTTGAGAATCTTCCGCTGAAGTAGCATCCTCCGCGGGAGTCCTGGTTCAGGGACAGCACGGGTCCGATCTTCACGGTTTTAATGACGATATTCACTTCAAAGGTGATGAATCCGCCCTCTACCTTCAGCTGCGTTCCGATATAAAAGCTGAAATCCCTGTTGTAGTAATCCTCGTCGGTGACTTCGAGTTCTTTTATCTTCACCTCATTGCGGAAATTCTTGATGTCGGCTCCGGTGAGGCCCAGTGTATAGTCGAATTCCGTATCCAGCGTGCCCTTGACCTTGACGGGGACTTCATTGAATCTCACCTGGAGGTTATAGGCCATCTCGATATTGAAGACCTCGACGGGTATCGACATCACGGCTATTTTCTTGGTCTCCAGGCCATCGGATGCTCCGGTGGTGGTGATGTCAAAGTCCAGTTTGAATTCGAGACTGAGCTTAAGATAGAACCCCAGCTTCCAGATGTCCACGTCGACGCCCACTGACGGCCATTCGGCGCTGAAGTCGGTGATGTTCGCCTTCCAGTTGGTGCCCGACGGGTG
>CADBPP010000235.1 GCA_902796565.1 uncultured Eubacteriales bacterium
GGCATGCTGTACAGGAATCTCGCCGTCAAGCCTCTTCCCCGGAAGGTCGTGTTTCGCATGACCTCGGAGATTACGTTCGGCTGCGCCATCAGCAGGATCGTCAGAGCCGGGTCCATGATGTTTTCGCTTTCCCGGCCGATACGGTCGACTCTGATTGGATCACCGGAGTAGCCCTTCAGCATGACGTCAATGTTTACGTTCTTCGTATAGATCCCGGCAAGGGTATCGAAGATCCCGCCTTCACTTGACACAAGTGCAGCCCGGCCTTTGTTGGCGGACATGACGGATACCAGCTTTTCGGTCGTGATGTCGTCTACATACAGCTGCAGAGGCCGTACTTCCTCAAAGTCAGCAGCCTCCTGAGCGACCCTCTCCAGTTCCTCCGTTTCCGCGTTCCCTTTGGAAACCTTGTCCTCGATTGCCTTCTGCCGCTTCTCCAGGATGCGCTTCCGCATCTTGCTGGCTTCAACTGCTCCGGCGTTTTGAATGTTGTACTTCTCCTCATAGGCATCGAGGGGTTTGACGATCCAGTGTTCCACCGCAGATTTCCTCTCCGATGGAGGATTGATCACTATGAAGTATCCGTTCAATGGTTCAACCCAGTCCGCCTTTCCCTGGATCTTGTATTTCCCCTGGCAGCAGACAGCAATCGCCGCAAGGACAGCTGTACCGGCCATGTCCACCGGGGTCTGGGTGCTTTCCGCCACAGCCCTGACATATTCGGCTATTTCATCCGGAAAAGCATCCACGGGGAACGGCGCGATCGCATACTTCCCGAAGGGGATCGGTTCTTCCCATTTGGAAGGGATACCCGTTTTGAACTCCTGCGGATCAACATAGGACGGGTCTGTCTTGATCTTCTTCTCATAAAACCGTTTGGCGCTCCGCCAGATCGTCTGCAGTTCCTTGTCGTCCAGTGGAGGCGTGCACTTTTCTGCTTCCCTGTAAAACGCCTTCTCGGAATCTTCTGTATTCCCCTCACGTTTCAGATGGCATACTGCCCACTGGTACATCGACTTGTT
The DNA here is from genome assembly GCA_902796565.1 of uncultured Eubacteriales bacterium. Lineage (GTDB taxonomy): Bacteria > Bacillota > Clostridia > Eubacteriales > Anaerofustaceae > RUG14186. The sequence goes on from CADBPP010000235.1 coordinate 1,023, forward strand.
CCTGCTGCCTTCCAGGATTCGCGGTTCGATGGGATCCGCGTCCAGGACGGACAAGATCGACTTGCTCCCTTCATGCCAGATGACTTCCCCAAAATTGCTCCCGTAAATGAAGCGTCCGGCATCCAGGGCGTTTTTATCGTAGAACGGATACATGGCACGGAGGGCTTCCTTGATGCTGCTGTACTCCTCATGGTCTGTGACCGGGTCGATTTCAAAATAGATGTGAAATCTGGGCCTCGGCCCATACTCCCCCTTCTGCTTCATGTGACTCCTGCTGTAACAGATCACGAACCGGATGTCTGGATACTCTTCAGCCAGGGCCTCAGGCGTGATCCACTCATCGGGATTTTCCGTATGGTCATTGTCCACATCCATCACCACGCAGTTCGAGGTGATGTAGGTGTCTTTTCCCCGGTAATTGTTCCTGTATTCCGCGCAGACATGATCCTTACGGGCGACCTTCTTCAGCATAGATGCATCGGTGATCTCATACCTGTGCGGATAGATGCAGTTGTCCTGCACCCCCGTAACATCCGCGGAATATATGATCAGTTTCATAAGTACCTCCGTCGGGGAGTCTTCCCGTGTTCAAACCTTGCCTTTCGCGCGATCCTGAATGCCCGTACTGTAGCCTCGTCATCCCTGTCATAGGTGTAGCTGTAATCGTCACCGAACAGTTCAAACCGTCCCTTTTCATTGATGCCCGGATGGGCTACGTAGTAATCCCCATCGATGGTTTCAAAGTTGAAGGGGTACGGGCCGTCATCCATTCCCGGAAAACCGCTATACCCAGAATCCCGACAGAATTCTTCGATATCACCGATGCAGTTTCCATCAGGTATTCCGGCGACAACGAGTATGGGGTTCACTGTTTCCTGTATTCCCCTGACTTCTTTCAACCCGCTGAAGCTATAGATCTTATCCGCGTCTTCTTGCGTCATCTTCCCTTTGACTTCTACATAAAGGTCACCGCCGACCCTTCCGTCCACGTCATGCAGCAGGAAATCCGGAAGGTAATACTGACCATTGTCGAGCACAAAGCCCTCCGGCTCATACTCCCAACGCACACCGCAGGCGTCAAAGAACACCGCCCATCTCGCTTCTAACCTCGAGCGGAATTTATACCCCTTGTATTCAGTCTCTATTGCTTTCATAAAAACCCCTTTCCGGCAGGCCGGCACAGCGTCGGCCTGTTCCCATTACTTTTCCCGGCAGCCGTCGATCAAGGCCTTCTCCGCAAAGCGGAGCGCCTCGATGAGCGCCAGTATCTCGTCGTCGCCGCAGACGGCGATCTCCACCCCTTCCTTTGTGGACGTGGTGCCTACGAGCATATCTGCCTGCATCCCTTCGATGCGGACGTACGCCCTTGAGCCGCTCTCCCTTCCGCCGCCTTTGAACCCTGTTGTCCCGGCCTCTACTTCCAGATGGCAGCCGTCCTCCTTGACGTCCCTCTCGAACGTATCCACGAACTTCCCGTTGATCCTTTTCAGTCCTTCCCTGATCTCATACATCTCTTCTCCTCCTTTTTTATTTCCAGCCTCTGTGTGTCTGCCTGTATCTATACGCCACGCATATTTACCACCACCCCGCTTTCTGCCTTACCTCCCCCAAAAAGCAGGCGTGATTCCAAATAGACCTGAGCATTTTTTTAAAAATTTTTCTGCCGGACGGACCGCTTCCTTATTTAAGGGGACCCCGGGTCTGGGCCTGCAGAAAAAAATTTCACATTGCTTTGGAATATCCACCCGTTTTTGGGGGAGGACATGTGAAAGGCGATGAAAAATAAATTTTCCTGAAAACGATTTGGAATCCCGATGGGTTTTTGGGGGAGGTAAGGCAGAAAGGGGGATCGAGCCAATGAAGGACAAGGCTTTCTACAGCCGAGACGACCCAGGTAGGCGCAGGAGAACAATGACAACGGAACATAAAAAAGGAGGAACGTTCTTATGAAGAAAACGGAAAAGAGAATCCTTATAGAAGGATTGCGGAAACTGAGCATGGACGCAGCGCAGATCGCCGACGCCCTGGAAGGCGGACCGGCCGTCCCTGCGGAGCCGGAGACTGCTGAAGACGCAGTCGTAGAAACGGAACCTGTGAAAGAGCCGGAAGGACAGCCCGCAAAAGAGATCACCTATGAAGAGATGCGGGCCGTCCTGGCCGACAAGGCGAGGGCCGGATACAGGGCGGAGGTCAAAGCTCTTCTCGCTGCCCACGGGGTCGACCACCTTTCAGGGATCACGGACCCGGCGGAACGGGCAGCGGTCATTAAGGAAGCAGAGGTGATCGGCAATGGCTAAGCATGCGTAC
>CADBPP010000236.1 GCA_902796565.1 uncultured Eubacteriales bacterium
CAGGTCATGCGGTTCATTTACGACAATATCATCTACGCCGAGCTGAACACCAAGAGCGATTACTGCCAGGTCTGCGGCTGGGACGGAGAGATCGAGATCGCGGAGGAGGACGGCAAGCTCATCTGGCGGTGCCCCCGCTGCGGTAATACCGACCAGGACAAGATGAATGTCGCCCGCCGTACCTGCGGCTATATCGGAACTCAGTTCTGGAACCAGGGCCGCACCCAGGAGATCCGGGAGCGTGTGCTTCACCTGTAAAAAAGTCTTATGTTTGAAGAAAAGCGGACGGGATTTCCCGTCCGCTTGCCCATGATGTGGAAATGGATCACCGGGGATGATATAATAAAAAGATGAACACCGGGGAATGGGGATCGGAAAACCAAAGAGGCGTCCGCCTGCATGGGAGGAAGACAGTTACCTATGAAACGAAGAAGTATACTGCTGTTTTTCATGTTCTCGCTTATCCTTTGCGCGGCGGGTTTCTCAGCATCATTGGATGCCCCGGAAAAGAGCTCTCTTCGAGCCATAATCGTATCGAAATTCGAGATCGGTGAGATGTCCGGAGACTTTCCCGGCGAAGCTCAGTTGTTTTATGAACGTTATTGTCCCGGCTGCGAAGAGGCCGAGATACCGCATATGCCTCCGAACGCGCATTTCTACGTGAATGATGAAAGTGATGTGGGGATACTCGTAACCGGTTCGGGCAAAACCGCGGCAGGGCTCTCCCTGATGGCGGTTCTCTCTTCGGACCTCTATGATTTCTCTGACGCGTACATCGTATCTGTCGGCTGTGCCGGGGGAAGTGTATCCTCCTGTACGCTGGGGGATGTGATCCTGGTCACGGCAGTATGTGACTATGATTTGGGCCATCATGTAGACGCCCATGAAAAAGAGAGAAGCGACACTCGCGTCATGTGGTTCCCGGATGATTCCTTTGCGGATTATGAATACAAACTGATGAATGCGGAGCTGTGCGGGAAGGTATACGAGATGATAAAGGACTGCCCGCTTCAGACCACGGAAGAGGCAATTACAGTTATGGGAAGGAATTTCCCGGATTTGGGAGACGAGAGTCTTCTTCCCACTGTTAAGAAGGGTACCGCGCTAACCGGTGATAACTTCTGGAAAGGCGTCTACGGACATACCACGGCGGGCTTTATCGCGGATTATTACGGATGTCCGGATCCATATTCCGCTACGGAGATGGAAGAGATAGCCGTCGCGAATGCGGCAGATTGCTTTGATATGCTGGACCGGCTCATTTCACTCCGTGTTATTGTAAACATGGATTTGTTCCTGGATGATGAAACACCGGAAAGCACATGGGGCGAGTATTCAAATTACAATGAAAAGGTCGAGAGCGAAAACACCGAGACCCTGGATATCTTTGAACCCGCTATGTACAATCTGTTTGATACGGCAAGCATAGTGATCGATGCCATCCTGAATGGGGGCATGTGATCTGACTTCTGGATAATGAGAGAGGTTATAAATGATGCTTTCGTTTGAGAGTGATTATATCGAAGGCGCACACCCCACAATCCTGGAGAATCTGGAAAAAACGAATTATGAACAGCTTTCGGGATATGGGGCGGACATTTACACGGAGCGCGCCATAGAAAAAATACGGAAGGCATGCTGCAGGCCGGATGCGGAGATTTTCTTCCTTTCCGGCGGAACGCAGACAAATCAGGTCGTTATTTCCTCCCTGCTCCGATCCTTTGAGGGCGTTATCGCCGCGGAAACCGGGCATATCAGCGTCCATGAGGCTGGCGCCATTGAGTACAGCGGTCATAAAGTGATCCAGCTTCCCGGTCATGACGGAAAGCTGGATGCAGAGGAACTGAGGCAGTTTCTGGAGGCTTTTTACCAGGATGGGAACCGGGAGCACATGGTGTTTCCCGGAATGGTGTATCTGTCCTATCCTACTGAATTCGGAACGTTGTATTCAAAGGAAGAACTGACGGCTGTCTATTCTCTGTGTAAAGAGTACGATATCCCGCTGTATCTGGACGGGGCAAGGCTGGGATATGGTCTGATGAGCAGGAAATCGGATCTGACGCTGCCGGATATCGGGGACCTGTGTGATGTCTTCTATATCGGCGGAACCAAGGTAGGAGCATTGATGGGGGAGGCGGTCGTTTTTACGAACCGCAGAGCGCCGGCTCATTTTTTCACGAGCGTGAAGCAGCACGGGGCGCTGCTGGCGAAGGGGCGTCTGCTGGGGATCCAGTTTGACACGCTGTTTACGGATGACCTGTATTTTCGCATCAGCAGGCATGCGGATGAGATGGCAGAGGAAATGAAATCGCTGTTTTTGTCAAAGGGCTATGAGCTGTATCTCGATTCGCCTACGAACCAGCAGTTCGTGATCCTGGACAACGATCAGATGGAGAAACTAGGGAAAGCGGTGAAGTTCAGCTTTTGGGATAAGCTGGACGATTCCCACTCAGTCGTCCGTTTCGCCGCCAGCTGGGCGACGGACAGGGAAAGCCTGGATGCGCTGGCACAGCTCCTGTAAGCGAAAACCGGCGGGGTGCGGCCTTCTGGCTGGTTCCGTCGGTTCTTTTGTGTAATATGCATACTCCAAGCCTGTTAAAAACAAAATATAATTGTGAAAACCGTGATTATGCTTGCAATGCGATCATGATGGTGATAATGTTTTCTTAAGGTCAGATATTAGTTTTGCTAAAATAGGCCGGATCAATACCGCGGGCGGAAAAGCCCGGAAAGGATGCAGCAATGAAAGGTTGGGAATTTACTACCACACATCAGCCGCTTAAACTCGTCGAGAAGCC
>CADBPP010000237.1 GCA_902796565.1 uncultured Eubacteriales bacterium
GCTCTGCATGATGTAGCGAAGCATCGTCAGTTCCTTTTTGCTGGCGGGGCTCTCACTGCCGCGGGCCTCCGGCGTTACCGCCTTTACGGTATCCTCTCCCGCCGCAGCTTTGCCGCCCTTGGTGTAGATCAGGTTCCTCACTGTCGAAAGAGGGGTATCGGTCCTCTGGGAAAGCTGCTGGGCATAATAGTCCCATTTGACTTCGTCCCTTACCTCAGAAACCGTCTCGGCTGCTTCAGACAGCAGGCGCGCCCTGTCGTTGATGTCATCGACGTCGTAGCGGTTAAACAGCTCATCCAGCTTGAAATCCGTGGCGTATTTCGCTTCCGCCACTCTGTCTATGAAGGCCTTCGTACCGAAAGCCCTGATGTAGCTGTCCGGATCATGGTCGCCGGGAAGGATGAGTACCTTGACGTTCAGTCCCTCGTTCTCCAGGATGCTGCTGCCCCTAAGGGCGGCCTTCTTTCCCGGATTGTCCCCGTCATAGCACAGGATCACATTGTCCGTATAGCGCTTGATAATGGAGGCGTGCTTCTCCCCCAATGCGGTGCCAAGGGTGGCGCATACGGTCTTTATGCCCTTGTCGTACAGGGAAATGACGTCCATGTAGCCTTCGACGATGATTATCGGATTGGATGACAGCGAGCCCTTTGCCCTGTTGAGGTTGTAGAGCATGCTGCGCTTGTAGAACACGCTGTTTTCGGGTGAATTAAGGTACTTCGGCTCGGTCTTGTCCATGACCCTCCCGCCGAAGCCCACGATGTTGTCGTTCACGTCCTGGATCGGATACATTATCCTGCCGCGGAAATAATCATAGACCTTGCCTGAGTTTTCCCGGGCGAGGGATGCCTCCAGGATATCCTCCTTTTTGAAGCCCATGTCCCTGAGATGACCGTAAAGGCCCCCCTCCGGCAGTGAATAGCCGAGCCCGAATGTCCTGACGGCGGAAGCTCCTATGCCCCTGTCCGCAAGGTATTTCAGCGCAGCGGGGTTTTTCATCAGGTTGGTGTAAAAGTAGTTCGCCGCATTGCGGTTGATCTCATAGATCGTCTTTTTCGAGCTGCGCCTTTCCGTACCTCCTCCCCTGGACGTATCGTATTCCACGGGGATATTGGCCTCGTTGGCCAGAAATTCTATGGCCTCCGTGAAGCTCAGGTGATTCATCTCCATGACGAAGTTCACCACGTTTCCGCCCTTCTCGCAGCCGAAGCAGTAATAAAAGCCCTCAGGCTTCACGGAAAAGGACGGAGTCTTTTCATTGTGGTCCGGGAACGGGCACAGGCCCCAGTATCGCTGCCCCTTCCGGGTCAGCGTGGTGTGCCTGGAGACGATGCGTATTATGTCGGATGAATCTATGACCTTGTTTATGAAATCCTGTGTAAAGTAAGGCATTGTCCCTCCTTGTTCAGAACCATGAACGGGGCACGAAGAGGTCCTTGTACAGCTCCGTGGCGTAATTATCAGTCATTCCCGCGATATAGTCGCATACGGAGCGGGCCATGTCTTCCCCGCCCCTCTCAAGGTATTCTGCGGGCATCCTGTCGGGATTGGAAAGGAAGTATGAGTAAAGGGTGCGTACGACGCTCTTTGCCTTGTCCTCCTCCTTCTTGGCCTCGCTGCCGACATAAAGGGTCCTGAAAAGGAAGGACCTGATACCGTCGGTAGCCTCCGCCACCTCCCTGCTTTTTCTTATCTCGTTGATCCCGCGGCTCTGGATTATGACATCGCTGATCATGGTGTTTATCCTTTCGGAATTGGAGTGTCCCAGGACGTTTATGAACTCTGAAGGGAAGTCATCCTCCCTGAGTATCCCCATGGAAAGGGCATCCTCCATGTCATGGTTGATATATGCTATCTTATCGGAGATGTTCACTATGCGTCCCTCCAGGGTCGCTGCCGTCAGGCCGGAACAGTGGTTCACTATGCCGTCGCGCACCTCCCATGTCAGGTTCAGTCCCTTTCCGGAGTTTTCCAGCACTTCCACGACCCTCAGGGACTGCACGTTATGCTCGAATCCTCCTTCATAGAGCTCGTTGAGCACGCTCTCCCCCGAATGGCCGAAGGGGGTATGCCCCAAATCATGCCCAAGGGCTATGGCTTCCGCCAGAGTCTCATTGAGATCCAGCGCGTTGGCGATGGAGCGGGCGATCTGGGCTACCTCCAGGGTATGGGTGAGCCTGGTCTGGAGGTGGTCGCTCTCCGGTGAAATGAAGACCTGCGTCTTGTGCTTGAGCCTTCTGAAGGATTTGCAGTAAAGGATCCTGTCGCGGTCCCGCTCGAAGCATGTCCTCACGGGGCACTGCTCCTCAGCTGCTGCCCTGCCGCGGCTCTCGGAGCTCTTCTGGGCATATGGACTGAAATAGCTCTCTTCTCTTTTCTCTTTCTCTTCTCTGATGTTCATGGCATCCTTCTCCTTTTATGATTATACCATAATCGGCGCGATATGTGCCCCGGCTCTCGTTTCCGAGGCATTCCTTTACCTGTAATATATGTTTTATGGAGCAGAATTCCTCTGCGCTTTGCTTCCCCTGTTGCATTTTTGCCGCCGAATCGTATACAATATCACTTAACAGGAGGGATACACATGAAAACCGTTATCACCGTTATAGGAAAAGACCGGCCGGGCATCATATATCAGGTATCCAAGGTCCTCTTCGATGAGGGACTGAACATAGAAGATATAAGCCAGACCGTTATGCAGGAATACTTTACCATGATCATGATCGCCAGCGGCCCGGACAGCCTCAATATCCGCGAGCTCAACGACAAGCTTGACCTGCTGGAGGGAGAGACCCTTTCCATCAGGCTGCAGAAGACCGATATCTTCGATTCCATGCACAACATCTGACGGAGGAAAGAGATGATAAACTACAGCGACATCCTTGAGACCGTAAACATGGTGCAGAACGAAAAGCTTGACATAAGGACCATCACGGCCGGCATCTCCCTTTTCGACTGCTTCAGCCGCCCGGATGTGCCGGGAGCCGTCTATGACAAGATATGCTCCCTGACGAAGGACCTGGTAAAGACCGGTGAGGACATCGAGGCGGAATACGGAATACCTATAATAAACAAAAGGATAAGCGTGACGCCCGCCGCCCTTTCAGCCAGACAGAGCGCCGATGAGTTCATCGACATCGCCATGGCCATGGACAGAGCCGCGAAGGAAGTCGGAGTCAACTTCATCGGCGGATACGCCGCCCTGGTGCAGAAGGGACTTTCGGCAACGGATTATATTTTCATTGATTCCGTGCCGGAGGCTCTTGCCTCCACGGAAAGGGTCTGCTCCAGCATCAACGTGGGCAGCACGAAGAGCGGCATCAACTTTGACGCGGTGGGGCTCATGGGCCATCTGGTGAAAAGAACGGCGTACCTCACCCGGGAGGAAGACTCCATCGGCTGCGCGAAATTCGTGGTCTTCGCCAACGCGGTGGAGGACAACCCCTTCATGGCGGGAGCCTTCTTCGGCCCCGGCGAAGGGGAGACCGCTGTCTCCATCGGGGTCAGCGGTCCCGGAACTATCCTTGCGGCGCTGGAAAAGTGCCGCGGGGCCCGCATCGACGAGGTATGCGAGGTGATCAAACGCACCGCATTCAAGATCACCCGGGCCGGACAGCTGGTGGGAAGGGAAGCATCCCGCAGACTGGGCATGCCCTTCGGCATCCTGGACCTGTCCCTGGCACCCACCCCTGCCGTCGGAGATTCAGTCGCCATGATCCTGGAGGAGATGGGGCTGGAGAGGTGCGGCACCCACGGCAGCACCGCTGCCCTGGCAATGCTCACCGATGCGGTCAAGAAGGGCGGCCTCATGGCTTCATCCCACGTGGGCGGACTCTCGGGAGCCTTCATCCCGGTGAGTGAGGACGCGGGCATGATCCGAGCCGTCTCGGAAGGCGCCATATGCTTCGATAAGCTCGAAGCAATGACCAGCGTATGCTCCGTGGGCCTTGACATGATAGCCATCCCCGGGGATACCCCGGAGGCCACCATCAGCGCCATCATAGCGGACGAGGCATCCATCGGTGTCATAAACAACAAGACCACCGCCGTGAGGCTGATCCCTGTATACGGCAAGGGCGTGGGGGAATACGCCGAGTTCGGAGGCCTCCTGGGCGGAGCCCCCATCATGGAAGTCAGCGGCTTCTCCAGCGAGGAATTCATAAAGAGGGGCGGAAGGATACCCGCGCCCGTGCATTCCTTCAAGAACTGAGCATTAAAAAAGCACTGTCCGGGGACAGTGCTTTTTCCATTCAGTGATGTTTAATAACTTAGACCCATGCCTTGCAGATCTTGACACCCTCTGCAGCGTTGGTGGTGAACGCATCAGCACCGATCTGCTCGCAGGCTTCCTTGGTAACAGGGTTGCCGCCGATGATGATCTTGACGTTGTCTCTGAGTCCTGCAGCCTTGATGGCGTCAACGGTATCCTTCATGCTGTCGAGAGCCAGGGTAAGAACTCCGGACATGCCGACGATAACGGGCTTGACTTCCTTGATCTTCTCAACGAATGCTTCAGGTGACTGGTCGATTCCGAGATCGTATACTTCGAATCCGGCGATCTCAACCATGTTCTTGAAGATGTTCTTTCCTATGTCATGAAGGTCACCATGTACTGTACCAAGAACGATGGAACCCATCTTGTCGCCTGTTCCTGCGGAAAGGATCGGCTTTAACTTACCGATTGCTTCTGTCAGGATCTCGCCTGCGAAGATCAGGTCTCCAACGAAGTACTCGCCGTTCTCAAACAGCTCACCGACCTTGTCCATGCCCTTCTGAAGTTCTGCGACTGCTGCCAGTCCGTCACCGTTTGCTGCAACTACTTCATCTATAGCCTCGAGCACGGCCTCCTCATCCAGATCGCCCAAAAGTTCTGCTAAATTTGCCATTTATTATTCCTCCGAATTTTCTGCGGTCGCTAACATACCGCGGTATGCTCATATGGTAACATACCGCGGTATGTTTGTCAATACAAATCATAAATAATTTGATCGTTTCCCGGTTCCGGCTCAAAAAAACCATTAACGTAGGATTATATATTTTGATAAACATGCCATTTTATAGTACAATCGACCCAGAAGAATTTATTATTAACAACAAGGAGAAATACATGATTTCCTACATTTACAGCAAGGTCTTATCCGTTCTTCGCGACCGCCCGGCAAAGGTATGGGGCGTCACCCTCTTCTACGGGCTTGTCTCCGCTCTCGCGGCTACCCTGGGGGTGCTTCCCATTATCACCATGCCCGTCGCGTATGTGCTCGGAACAACACTTTCCCTTACACTTCTCGCGAAATACCGCACCGGTACCGATCCGAAGTGTAAGGACGCATTCAGATACTTCACGAAGGAGCATTTCCTCCACATCGCCGGAGCCAATGCCTATGCGGAACTCTGGGTGCTGATCTGGTGCCTGATCCCCATCGTCGGGCCGATCTTCGCCGTCATCCGCACATATGAATACGCATTCGTTCCCTTCCTCTCCGTTGAGGAGCCCGACATCAAAGCCACCGAGGTAAAGGACAGGAGCTCCCAGATGACGAACGGATACAAGGGCAAGATGTTCCTGGCCGACCTGATCGTCGTCGGCATCTTCGTGGTGGTATCCATGCTGCTTACGTTCCTCGGCGCGAGGGTCGCAAGATTCTTCATTTTCCTGTACCTGCTCTGGCTCGTGGCATTCTGCCTCCTCGCTCCCCTGTTCATGGGAATGGTCCGTGCGGCATTCTATGAGGAAGTCTCCACGATGACCGAGGAGAAGTACATGTCCTTTATCCAGAAGCCCGCCCGTCCCGCATATCCCCAGCAGGGAGGATACCAGCAGCCCCCCCAGGGAGGATATCAGCAGCAGCCCCAGCAGGCGCCCGTTAAGGTATGCCCCAACTGCGGAGCCACGGTGGACGCGGCCAGCCAGTTCTGCCCCAAGTGCGGGACCAGGTTCTGAGAAGGAGCCGGATTCGAACGGTCCTTATAAATATAAACAAGCGAAAGGAGAACAACGATGTCGTTTAACAGAAAACTGAAAACAGTCGCGGCAATAGCACTGGCCGCGGTCGCCGCCCTCCCCTATGCACTGACAGCCTTCCATGTGCTGAGAGAGAACCTCAAGGCACAGAAGGAAATACTGGAGGACCTGGAGAAAAAATAAGTCTAAAAATAGACAACAAACTGAACGGCTGTAATTGTTTTACAGCCGTTTTTAATGTATTATATGATAAATATACACAAAAATCTGTTGAGGCAATTATGGAAAAGAAACCTTACTATATCACCACGGCCATAGCCTACACTTCAGGCAAGCCCCACATAGGAAATCTGTACGAGATCGTGCTCTCCGACGCCATCGCCCGCTACATGCGTTTCGCCGAAAGAGACGTATACTTCCAGACCGGAAGCGACGAGCACGGCCAGAAGATACAGCTCAAGGCGGAGGAGCAGGGCATCACGCCGAAACAGTTCGTCGATGAGATCGCGGCAGAGATCAGACGCAACTGGGACGTGATGAACATCAGCTACGACCGCTTCATCCGCACCACCGATCCGGAACACGAGAAGGTTGTCCAGAAGATATTCAGAAAACTGTACGAACAGGGAGACATCTACAAGGGCGAGTATGAGGGAATGTACTGCACGCCCTGTGAATCCTTCTTCACAGAGAGCCAGCTGGTGGACGGAAAGTGTCCCGACTGCGGCCGGGAAGTCACCTATGCCAAGGAAGAAGCGTATTTCTTCAAGCTTTCCAACTACCAGGAGCGCCTTGAGAAGTACATCCTTGAACATCCCGATTTCATCCAGCCCGAGAGCAGAAAGAACGAGATGCTCAACAACTTCATCCGTCCGGGTCTCAAGGATCTGTGCGTGTCCCGTACCTCATTCAGCTGGGGCATCCCCGTAGACTTCGATCCCGCCCATGTCATATATGTGTGGATCGACGCGCTTTCGAACTACATCACCTTCCCGGGATACGATCCCGACAACGGAGGGAGCGACAACTTCAGAAAGTACTGGCCCGCGGACGTGCATGTCATCGGAAAGGACATCCTCCGCTTCCACACCATCTACTGGCCGATCATGCTCATGGCTCTGGGCCTTCCCCTTCCGAAGAAGGTGTTCGGCCATCCCTGGCTCATCGTCGGTGACGGCAAGATGAGCAAGTCCAAGGGAAACGTCATCTACGCGGACGATCTGGTAAATGAGTTCGGATGCGACGCCGTCAGATTCTACCTGCTCAAGGAAATGCCCTTCGCCCAGGACGGAGCCCTTACCACAGAGCTGCTCATCGAGCGCATCAACGGCGAACTGGTCAATATCCTCGGAAACCTGGTGAACCGCACCATGGCGATGACAAACCAGTACTTCGGAGGCATCGTGCCCCAGGGATATTATGACGAGGCCGCTGACAGAGAGCTCATCTCGATGGCATCCTCTCTCACCGGTGAAGTGACGGCAAAGATGGAAGATCTGAAGGTATCAGACGCGATGCAGCTGATCTTCAACGTCCTGAGACGCTCAAATAAATACATAGACGAGACCCAGCCCTGGCTGCTGGCAAAGGATGAGTCCCAGAAAGCCCGTCTCGGCGGGATCATGTACAACCTTCTGGAGACGATCCGCATCTGCGGAGTCCTCCTCAGGCCCTTCATTCCCGAGACCGGTGAAAAAATACTCTCCATGCTGAACACAGACAAGTGCTCCTATGAGGACAACACCTCCTTCGGAGCCCTGCAGGTCGGAACGGTGCTGGGAGAAACGGAAAAGCTGTTCGAACGCATCGACGCGGCAAAGAAGCTGGCAGAGCTGGACAAAAAGAAGACTCAGCAGGCCAAACCCCAGGAGAAGAGCGCTCCCGCAGATGAGAAAGAGGAAGAATCCGTCACCATAGATGATTTCGGAAAGATCCGTCTCGTCACGGGAAGGATACTTGAGGCAGAAGCTCATCCCGACGCCGACAAACTGCTGGTACTGAAGGTCGATACCGGCGACAGGGTGCGGACCATTGTTTCCGGAATCGCCAAGCACTTCAAACCTGAGGAGCTTATCGGCAGGAACGTCACCGTGGTGGCGAACCTCAAGCCTGCGAAGCTCAGGGGGATCCTCTCCGAAGGAATGCTCCTGATGGCGGAAGACGGCGACAAACTCACCTTCATCGCCCCCGAAAACGATACCGCTCCGGGAAGCAGCATCAGATAACGATTTTGTTGATATCAATCAGAGGTCAGAAATGTATTACGATTATAAGAAAATAGAGAAAAAATGGCAGCAGATCTGGGACGAGAATAAGACCTTCGCCGCTTCCAACGAATCGGA
>CADBPP010000238.1 GCA_902796565.1 uncultured Eubacteriales bacterium
CACTCTCCCCGAAACGCAAAGAAATGTTGAGCAGTTCATTTCATGAATGGTATAATAAAACAAAAAGACATCAGGTGCGAAAATGATATTCGGAAGAGACTCAAACAGAACATGCAGCATATGCGGAGCCAAACTTTCCAGAGGAGCCCGCTACTGTGACAACTGCGGGGCAAAGGTACCGGACGCGCCCCCCGTGGCCGCTGCCCCCGGCAAGTACGCCCCGGGCCCGTCCCGCGGCATCTTCGGATCCAGGGCGGCAGTCATAATCATAGCTATGGCCGCAGCCATAGTCCTGATAGTGACAGGACTTATAGTGATGTCATTTTCCTCGAGTTCCGAGCCTGTCCCCGACATTCCGGGCGGACCGGTCGGAAGCCATGACGTTCAGATACCGGATCTCCAGGGAGAGGACGACAGTGATACGGATGATGGTTTCTGGGGAGATTTTCCTCAGTTCCCGGCCGGCTCGGATCCCGAACAGTTCATGCAGGGGATGGAGATGATCACCCAGAAGATGCTCTCGGAGGACATGAGTATCTCTTCAGTGAGCGTAGACTTTGACAGGGATGAAAAGAGGCTCACCGTTACAGTGCAGACAGGGGAAAGCACGCTCCCGGATGACGAAACTTTCGATAAGAATGTCCAGTCGGTAAAGGATTTCATGCAGATGACGATGAAAGCCTACGGGGAAGGGAACGTTTCCGTGGTCATCATCATAAAGGATGAAAACGGAAAAGAGATCTACCGCATGGAGAACCTGATGTAACTGCTCAGGTAAATAAGTAATAAACACACGGAGGCATACGATGGACGATTTCTATGACGAGGATCTGCTGGCAGACGAAGCCGGAGATATAAACGAAGCGGACTATATCCGCATAAGGAGGGATAACGAGGCTGTTATCCAGTCTTTCGGCAAGAGCCTGAAAAAGAAGGAATACGCAGAAAAGGATATTTACCGCCTGCTGAGCATGGCTGATATGTACGTCAATTCATATCTGTTGGATAATCTGTCCCTTTCCGCCGCGGAAGGCACACAGACACTGGACGACTATTTCATGGAATATTTCCCGGAAAATGTCATCTGGGCTTCCTCCGACAGCGTTGACAACATGATCACCGCCATCAAGGCATTTTACCGCTATCTTCTTGAGCATGGCGTGATAGAGAGGGAGGACTTTGTCTCCATGAGTGAGCTGATAAAGGAAAAGAGGGAGCTGTGGCGTCAGGCTGCAAAGATGCCGGAGCTGCCGGATCCCGATGGGGATGAGATCGATCTCGGAGGTACGCTGTGAGCAGGAAGGTGCTTTTCATATCCTCCAGCCTGAGAAAGCCCTCGAATTCCGAGAAGCTCGCCAGGGAAGTTGAAAAGGGAGTCATAGCCAATAATTACGATACTGAGTTCATTACCCTGAAGGATAAGGATATCCGCTTCTGCAGGGGATGCCTCGCATGCCAGAAAACGCAGAAATGCGTCATCGATGACGATGCAGCGGTGATCGTGGAGAAGGTAAGGGAGGCCGACGTGCTGGTGTTCGCGACACCCATTTACTATTACGAGATCTCAGGCAGCCTCAAGACGTTCCTGGACCGCTGCAATCCCCTCTATCCCGGGGAATACCGTTTCAGAGAAGTATTCCTTGTGAGCACTTCCGAGGAGGATTCCCTTACCGTCAACGCCAGAGCGATCGAAGCGCTGAAGGGATGGGTGGAATGCTTCCCCATGGCACGTTTCGCCGGAGCATTCAGCGGCGGAGGCGCCGGAACGAACGATCTGGATTCCGAGGACTGGAAGGATCTTCTTAACGACGCGTTCCTGTTCGGGAAGGAGATCTGAGCGGACCTGTTAAAGGTGCTATGGCACCTTTTTTTTACTACAATCACGGCCTGGCCGATCGGAGAAAAGCTTTGGGGATTCTGATAGAGGATAAATACAGAAAATGGGAGGAAAAATGTGATGAGCGCTTCCGCCGCCTTAAGGCGAACGAGGAAGAGCTCAACCGCATTTTTGCCGGTCTTTACGGCCTCGGGAAGGAGATATCCCCCGAGGTGGACGAATCCCGTATAAGTGTTAGCAGGGCTGATCTCTCCAGGGAGGTGCGCTCCCTCATCTCCTATGCCGTCGGATGCATTTTCGGAAGATTCTCTCCCGACAGGGAGGGTCTGTGCTATGCCGGAGGCAGGTGGGAACCGGGCTGCTACGGCCGCGTCATTCCGGTAGGGGACAACATCGTCACCATTACACCGACGGGCACGGATTGGGACATCACACAAAGGTTTTCGGACTTTGTAGCTAAAGTCTACGGGGAAGACGTGCTTGAGAAAAACATGGCCTTCATAGCATGGGCCCTGGGAGGAAGGGAGGAACCGGGAAAGACTGTCGGGGAGTACTTCCAAAGGGGCTTCTATGCCGATCATTTGAGGACTTACAGGAAAAGGCCGATCTACTGGATGGTGAGCTCCGGGCCGAGAAAGGCATTTTGTGCTCTCATATATTATCACAGATACGAACCAGGTGTTTTTGAAATGATGGACCGGGGCCCTCTGAGCGCAAGGATCCGTTTGCTGGAAGGGGAGCTCGGTACCCTGAATGATTCCCGGCCCTGCGGAGAAGGGACCCGAAAGGAAGCAGAACGTATCGAAAAGGATATTGATGAACTCAGAAGCTTTTCCGTAAGGCTTGAAGAGCTGACGGAAAGAAGGATGATCCTTGACCGTAACGACGGAATAAAGCATAATTACGGACTGCTGTCGGAAGTGCTGGAGGTGATCCGGTAATGAGTACAGGCAGGAACAGAATGAGAGAATTGGCCTCCGGTATCCATGGGATGATGATGGACGCGGAAAACAAAAGACTCATGGAAATTGGGGAGAGCATTACACAGCTTGGGGCCATTGAATACGATATATCTCTGCAGTTCATACTCCTTGCCTCGGCTGCATATCTGCGCTGGGCGATGCCCGCTCTTTTCCCCGATGGAGGATGTGACGCTCCCGAAGATGCGATCGCCCTTATGAACCGCAGATTCCCCGGGATCTTCTCTTCCTTCGGTGATGTGCCCGTGAGCCCCTGCTCGGATGAGGTATGGGAGATTCTGATGGGTATTATGGCAGACTCGTCGGAAGAACGGGATCCCCGTATCCTGGGATGGCTGTACCAGTTTTTTATAAGCGGCGAGCATGACCGGGCGGTGGATGCCCTGAAGAGGAAAAAAGTCACTCCGGATGAGATCCCTGCTGCTACACAGCTGTTTACCCCGGAGTGGGTCACCGAATACCTGGTGGATAATTCCCTGGGGATCATGTGGGCCGCATCCGATCCGTCCGGTCCGCCAAAGGAGTCCCTTCCTTTCCTCATAAGGGAGAGGATCCCCGCAGGAAATGAGCGCAGCGAAGGCGCAGGGATCCCCACCGTGTTCGATCCCTGCGTGGGATCCGGCAACTTTCTCGTATGCGCCTTTGATGTGCTGGCGGGCATGTTCACGCAGCGCGGGTCCACCGAGAAGGAGTCCGCATCGAGGATACTGTCCGGCTCTCTCTTCGGGTGCGACATAGACGAGCGCATGGCGGCTCTTGCCAGGTTTGCCCTGATGATGAAGGCCGTACGGTATGATCCGTCCATCGGTGATACGGCCGTGTGCCGCAACATAGTTGCCTTGACGGGACCGGACAGGTATGCCGGGGCCTTCGCCGGGGATGTGGAAAAGGAAGACAGCGCAGCAGGGGATACCCTGAAGAAGCTGGTGTCCGCGTTTTCGGGCGTCCGTGAATACGGGAGCCTTGCCGTGCTTGACGGAGTCGATGTATCCCTTCTGGAGAAATGTGAAAGGATCGTATCGGAAAAACTGAAGGCCGCGGTTCCCGGCGCCGGGAGAATGCTGGATCTCATAAGACAGGCGAGGATGCTTTCGGACAGATATGATGTGGTGCTCACAAATCCGCCGTACCTGAGCAGGTACACAGGGGAACTTAAGACATTCGTCACAAAGCATTATCCTCAGTATAAGAAGGACCTGTTTGGCGTGTTCATCTACCGCTCAAGCAGGATGATAAAGGAAAACGGTTTTCTGGGAATGATGACGCCTATGGTATGGATGTTCATCCGTTCCTTTGAGGCCCTGAGGCGTCACATCATGAACGACATGTCCATCCTGACCCTGACCCAGATGGAATATTCCGCCTTTGATGACGCCACCGTGCCCCTTTGCGCTTTCGTGCTGACCGGGGACGCCTCTTCAGGCGAGGGCACATATTTCCGGCTCGCGGATTTTCCGGGCGGGATGGATACCCAGAAGGAAAAGCTCCTGGAGGCTGTCTCGGACAGCGGCTGCCCGTACCGCTATACCACGGACAAGGGAGTCTTCTCCCTTCTGCCCGCAAGCCCCATCGCCTACTGGGCAAGTCCGGCTATGATATCTGCCTTCGGAAAGGGCATACCCCTGGGGGATATCGCTTCCTCGAAACAGGGCCTTGCCACCACGGACAATGAAAGGTATCTGAGGCTGTGGCATGAAGTGGATTTCTCCTGCATAGGATTCGGCATGAAGGACACTGAGGAGGCCGCCTGCTCCGGATACAGATGGTTTCCGTACAATAAGGGAGGGGACTACAGGAAATGGTACGGAAACAATGACTACGTCGTTGATTATGAGAACGACGGGGAAAGCATCAAAAGGAGCGTTATGGAGAAATATCCGTATCTGAAAAGGCCCGATTACGTCGTAAAGAATACGGAGTACTATTTCAGACCCTCCGCCAGCTGGTCCCTCATATCATCATCGGACACGGCATTCCGTTACAAGGACGAAGGCTCCATTTTCGACGTGGCCGGAATGAGCCTGTTTTCGGAGAGAGACCTCCTGTTCCTTCTGGCCCTTTGCAATACGAAGACGGCCAGGGAGATACTCAGGATCATTGCCCCCACCATCAATTTCCAGTGTGGGGACATTGCCAGGATACCGGTGATCTTCCCGGATGAGGATACGAAAGGGAGGATCTGCGCTCTCGCGGAGGAAAATATAGAGATCACGCGGGAGGACTGGGACAGCTTTGAGATCTCCTGGGATTTCAAAAGGCATCCCCTGGTGTGAACCGCCGCCGGTGCGGCCTGTGGTGAAGAAAACGCTTATTAATAGCAGAGGTCCCGGCTTATGCCGGGACCTCTGCTGTTTTACTCACAGAATGAAATCCTCGCGGTGATCATGATCACCTGTACGGTAAGATATGGTGAGCCGATGGACCTTTTCCGAAAGGCTCGTGACCTTCACTTTCATATCGGTGGCGTGGTTCAGTTCGCACAGCAGGGTAAAGGCCCTGTTCTGTTCCTCGCTGTAGGTCGAGAAGTCATCAGAAGCGAAGAGGACGCTGCCGAACAGGGCGTTGATCTTCGCCAGAGTGAGCTTCTGCTCCCATGACAGGGTGGTGTTGTCCTCCCTGAGGAGAAATACGTCGGGATCGTTCAGAAAAGCCCTTCTCTCCAGCTGACGGCGGTATACAGTGTTGCGCTGGGTGTGCTTTGTGGAAGGCCTTTCGTTGTGGAAGAGCTTCATGCGCAGTTCCCCGTCGTAGGACAGGGTCATGTCAGGCCCGATCCTGCAGTATTCCACCTTGCCGAAGGCGGAGGCCAGGGGCACTCCGCAGGCCAGTATCTCCGCTTCACCGCAGGTCTGTCTCAGAAAATCCATTGCTTCGGACATTATCTCGCCCCTGGTCCTGTCGGATCTGGGCATCATGCAGGCCCCGTACAGAAAGTCCAGCTTGAAGAGGCTCACTCCCATGGTCCTGTAATGGTCTATGCATTCCGCGATATAATCCCTGAGGCCCTCATTGTAGAAGTCCAGCGCGTAGGTGCCGCTCCAGTTGCCTCCCGCGAACACGGGTTCACCGTTATCGTAAAGGAGCCAGTCCGGATGCTCCCTGAAAAGGACGGAATCCTTTTCGCATACGAAGGGCGAGATCCACAGACCCGGAGTATATCCCTCATCCTGTATCCTTCTGATGATGGGTTCCAGTCCCACCGGGAACTTCTTTTCGTCCACCATCAGCCAGTCCCCCACATGTTCTTCATATCCGTCATCGATCTGGAAGATGTCGGGAAGTCTTTCCAGGGCCTTCATTCCCGCGAGGTCCTTTAGGACGCTTTCCTCGGAGATGTCCTGGTAGCAGTTGTACCAGCTGGTGTATCCCATCTTATCCTTCGCAGGCATCGGCACGATGCCCATCGCGGCGAACCAGCCGTCGAAGACATCGTCCTCGCTGCCTGCGGCGAAGTACAGGTCCAGCGCGGTATATTCCTCGCCCTGTTTGAGATGCCTGCCGCTGCAGCCCTTTTCAAAGCGGATCTCTCCCATCGCGGGGTCCAGGGTTATCTGGGTAAAACCGGTATCTTCCGCCATGGACGCGAAGAGAAAGAATATATCGTTCCTTCTGACGTATGCGTAGCTGTAGCCTCGGTAAGTGCCTTTTTTCGCTCTTCCCGTTATGAAGACGTCGCTGTAACGGGAGAAGCCGTGTTTTTTATCGAGAAAACCCGGACAGTACTTCATGGAAGTATCGGAATCGCCCACGCGGCGTTCGGGACAGTAGGTCCAGCTCTGAAAGCCATTGGCGAACAGCGCGTC
>CADBPP010000239.1 GCA_902796565.1 uncultured Eubacteriales bacterium
AGCTGCTCCTCGTTGGCCACGATCTGCATGGCGCGGCCGCCCAGTACGAAGGAAGGCCTTACCAGCACAGGATAACCGATCTCAGAGGCGGCCTTTACTCCGGCTTCTATGTCCGTCACGGCCTGTCCCTTCGGCTGGGGTATGCCCAGTTCCTCCAGCACCTTTTCGAAGCTGTCGCGGTTCTCCGCCCTGTCTATCGCTTCACAGTCGGTGCCGATGAGCTTCACGCCCCGCTTCATCAGGGGCTCCGCCAGGTTTATGGCGGTCTGTCCGCCCAGGGAGGCGATGACTCCGTCGGGAGTTTGGAAATCTATGATGGCCATCACATCCTCAGGAGTAAGGGGCTCGAAATAGAGCTTGTCCGCCGTGGTGTAGTCGGTGGATACGGTCTCGGGGTTGTTGTTTATGATTATGGCCTCATAGCCCTCTCTGCGGATGGACTGTACGGCGTGGACGCTGGAATAGTCGAACTCGACGCCCTGTCCTATGCGGATGGGACCTGCTCCCAGCACCACGACCTTTTTTTTGTCAGTCAGTATGGAATCGTTCTTTCCGCTGTAGCTGGAATAGAGGTATGCTATGTACTTTCCGGTATGAAGGGTGTCCACCATGCGGAACACGGGAACTATTCCTTCCTTTTTCCTCAGGGAATAGATGTCCGTTTCCTTCGTGCCCCAGAGCACCGCGATCTCCCTGTCGGAGAATCCCATCTTTTTGGCTTTTCTGAGAACATCAAGATCGTTCTTTGCCGAAGCCAGAGTCTTTTCCATATCTGTGATATGTTTGATGGTCTCAAGGAACACTTCGGTGATCATGGTCCTTTCATGGAGCTCACAGACGCTGTGGCCCCTTCTTAAGAGCTCTGTCACGGCGAAGATGCTGTCGTCCCTGAATTCAGATATGTAGTCCGTCAGTTCACCGTCGCTCATTCCGTCGAACTTCGGCAGATGCAGGTGATACGCTCCGGTCTCAAGGCTCCTTACGGATTTGAGGAAGCATTCCTCGAGATTGCTTCCGATGCCCATGACCTCGCCTGTGGCCTTCATCTGGGTCCCCAGTACGTTGCTGGCCTGAGAGAACTTGTCGAAGGGGAAACGGGGGAACTTGGCCACGAAGTAATCCAGGGAGGGTTCCGTGGATGCAAGGCCGCCTGCCACCGGGATCTCGGAAAGGCTCATTCCCATGGCGATCTTTGCGGTGACCCTGGCGATGGGGTATCCGCTGGCCTTTGAGGCCAGGGCGGACGAACGGGACACCCTGGGATTGACCTCTATGAGATAATACTTCGAGCTCTCGGGATCCAGGGCGAACTGCACGTTGCAGCCTCCCTCGATCTTCAGCTCCCTGATGATCTTTATGGCTGAGTCGTTGAGCATCTTGAGGTCATGGTCGCTGAGGCTTATGATGGGCGCCACGACTATGGAGTCACCGGTGTGCACTCCCACGGGGTCCACGTTCTCCATGCCGCAGATGGTTATGGCGTTGTCCTCGGAGTCCCGCATCACCTCGAATTCGATCTCCTTGTAGCCCTTGACGCTCTTTTCTATCAGCACCTGGTGGACGGGGGAGAGCTTGAATGCGTTGTTGCCTATCTCGATGAGCTCTTTCTCATTGTCCGCGAAACCACCTCCCGTACCGCCCAGGGTGAAGGCGGGACGAAGGACCACGGGATAGCCTATATCCTTCGCGGCCTTTTTCGCCTCCTCAAGGCTGTAGGTGATCTCGCTGGGGATGACGGGTTCTCCGATGGAAAGGCACATCTCCTTGAAGAGCTCCCTGTCCTCGGCCCTTTCGATGCTCTCGGCGGGGGTACCAAGGAGCAGGGTGCCGCATTCCTTCAGGACTCCCTTTTTATCCAGCTGCATAGCCAGGTTGAGGCCCGTCTGTCCTCCTATGCCGGGCACGATGGCGTCGGGACGCTCGTAACGCAGGATCTTCGCTATGTATTCCAGAGTCAGAGGCTCCATGTATACCTTGTCGGCGATGGAGGTGTCCGTCATGATGGTGGCGGGGTTGGAGTTGCAGAGGATCACCTCGTATCCTTCCTCCTTCAGTGCCAGGCAGGCCTGGGTGCCGGCGTAGTCGAATTCGGCGGCCTGTCCTATCACTATGGGGCCGCTTCCTATTATCAGTACTTTTTTGATATCCGTTCTTTTCATGTCCTTGCTCCCTCTATCCCGGGAATTCTCCTTTCAGATCCTGTATCGTATATGTATTGAAAATCAGTCTTTTCTGTAAACTGCCTTTCCTCTGTATGATGTGTAAACACAGACGGCGTGGACCTCATATCCGTCAAAGGGGGTGGAATGTCCTTTTGAGATGAACCGTGAGGAGTCGACGAAATGCTTTCCTCCCAGCTCAAAGAC
>CADBPP010000240.1 GCA_902796565.1 uncultured Eubacteriales bacterium
TCATATTTTCTTGAGTATTCCATTGCATCCTCTCCCGGATAGTGTACCACAAACCGTCCCCGGTGGTTCCTGAAGTCAAACAAAAAGCTCCCGCGAAGCGGGAGCGAAAGTATTCAAGGGATCTTAGAACATGGGAACGACAGCTCCGTCATAGGTATCGATGATGAACTGCTTCACAGCTTCGCTCTGAAGTGCCTTGACGAGGGCCTGGATGCCTTCATCGTTCTCGTTTCCTTCCTTGACCACCAAAATGTTGGCATAGGTCTGGGCGGCCTCGGACTCAGCGTCCTCGGTGGCTACCGCGTCCTTGCCCACGGACAGACCGGCCTGAATGGCGTAGTTTCCGTTGATGACTGCCATATCAACATCGGGGAGTGAGCGGGGGATCTGAGCCGCTTCGACTTCCACTATGTTGAGGCCCTTGGGATTCTCAACGATGTCGAGGATGGTGGCGGTGAGGCCGACGTCTTCCTTGAGTTTGATGAGTCCCTGGGCTTCGAGCAGCAGAAGAGCTCTGGCCTCGTTGGTGCCGTCATTGGGGATGGCGATGGTGGCTCCGTCGGGAAGCTCCTCGATGGTGGCTACCTTGCCGGGATAAAGCCCAAAGGGCTCATAGTGGATGGCGGCTACGGCAACCAGATGGGTACCGTTCTCCTGGTTGAAGTCTGTAAGATAGGGCTGGTGCTGGAAATAGTTCGCATCCAGTTCTCCGTCTTCCGTGGCTGTGTTGGGGATAACATAGTCATTGTATTCCACGATCTCGAGGGTGTAGCCTGCCTTCTCCAGCTCGGCCTTTGCCACTTCAAGGATCTCGGCGTGGGGCGTAACGCTTGCTCCGACCTTGATGACCTTGAGCTCAGTCTCTTCCTTCTTGGAATTGCCGCAGCCGCAGAGCAGGGCGACAACGAGAAGGATCACGATGGATACCGATAAAAGTTTCTTCATTTTCTACCTCCTGATTATTTTATCCTTTTATCTGTTTCTCTTGTTATATACATTCCGACCTCTTGGAAGATCTGGACGATGACGACCAGAAGAAGGACGGTAACAAGCATGACGTCGGTCTTGTAGCGGTAGTAGCCGTAGTTGACGGCTATGGCTCCGAGACCTCCTCCGCCGGTGAATCCGGCCAGGGCCGAATAGCCCAGTATGGTGGTGATGGCGATGGCGGCGCCCATGATAAGGGAGGGCTTCGCCTCGGGTATCAGCACCTTCGTAATTATCTTGAAATCCGGGGTCCCCATGGACTGGACGGCTTCGATGACCCCGCTGTCAACTTCCTTGACGGAGGATTCCACCATTCTGGCGATGAAGGGGGCGCTGCCCACTATAAGAGGGACGATGGTGGCGGTGGAACCGATGGTGGTCCCCACCACTTTCCTGGTAAAGGGCATGATCGCCACCAGCAGTATAAGGAACGGGACGCTCCTGAGCATGTTGACGATGAAGCCCAGAACAGCGTTCAGCGCCCTGTTGGGACGGATCCCTTCCTTGTCTGTGACGCACAGCACTATCCCCAGAGGAAGGCCGATCACATAGGCTATCGATGTGGAGACCAGCACCATGTACATGGTCTCGCCCAGTCCCTGGAGCATCAGCTCAGCAAGCTTCATTATTTCCATCTGCCCTCTCCTCTCTGAAATCTATATTCTTGTCCTCCAGGAAAGCCATTATCCTTTCCTGGGCCAGTTCATCCTCAGGCATCTGTATGAGCATCTGCCCGTAGGTCTTCGAGTCTATTATCTTTGTGTTGGCGAAAAGGATGTTCACCCTGCACTTGCATTCCAGCGTCATGGTGGAGATGACGGGCTCCAGCAGGGTGTCTCCGTCGAACACCAGCCTGAGGCATCTTTCCCCGGGAATGAACTCCGTGACCTCTCCCTGGGGAAGGATGAGGTTTCGGGATATTTCCGTCTTCGGATGTATGAACACATCCCTGACGCTGCCCTGTTCCGCTATGACCCCGTTGTCCAGTACAGCGACCCTGTCGCAGATCTGCTCGATGACCTTCATCTCATGGGTTATGACGATTACCGTCACTCCCATATCCCGGTTGATCTTCTTTATGAGGGAGAGTATCGACTGGGTGGTGGTGGGATCGAGAGCGCTGGTGGCCTCGTCGCACAGCAGCACCTTCGGGTCCGTGGCAAGGGCCCTGGCGATGGCCACTCTCTGCTGCTGTCCTCCTGAAAGCTGGGAAGGATAGCTGTCAGCTTTGTCCTCCAGTCCCACGGTCCGAAGAAGGTCCATCGCCTTCGCGGTGATCTGGGCGCGGCTCATGCCCTTTTCGATCTCCATGGGGAAGCATACGTTTTTCAGTACGGTACGCTGGCTGAGAAGGTTGAACCCCTGGAAGATCATGCTCATTCGCCTTCTTGCGGCAAGCAGTTCCCTGTGGGTCAGGGAAGCCATGTCCTTCCCGTCGAAGATCACCCTTCCTCCCGTGGGCTTTTCCAGGAAGTTTATGCATCTTACCAGGGTGGACTTGCCCGCGCCTGACAGGCCTATGATCCCGAATATCTCCCCGTCGTTGATGGTCAGGTTTATATCACAGAGGGCTTCCACCTCGGAGCGGTCCGAAGTATATGTTTTGTTGAGGTGTTCCAGCTGAATCAATTGAGCCTCCTTGAAATGAAAAGAGCAGCAGTTTCACCTGCTGCTTTATGATGGTCCCTGTATGTGTTTTCAGCAGGCGGTACTAGCGGCAGCAACTCAATAAGGGCATTCTCATGCCCTTGCACATCATCATAGACATTTCTGACTGATATGCTGCCAAGTACATCGTTTCTCCCTGCTTCAAAATAGGTTTTATAAAGTATAGCATCTGACAAATAATCAAGTCAATAAAAAGATGAATATTTCTCATGCATATCCCTTTCCCGCGCGCGGAGAGGTCTTAATCCCGGGACAGCCGGTCCTTTTCGTAGGAGCGTATGCCGGCTTTCGTGTCCGGCGCCAGTATCAGAGCGCGGAAAAGCCTGTTCCCGGGAAGGATATCCTCACCGTAAAAGCGTATGTCCTTCGTGCGGGCCCGGGGAGCTACGGCCGTCTCGATGCCCACCGCTTCCGGTATGCCGGTCTCTATGGGCGCCGCGCCCTCTGCGTAGATCCTGCTCATGCCGTTCATCCGAAAACCGTGTCTTTTCATCATTTCTCCCATAACACCCGGCATGTATTCCAGATCTCCCCTGCAGTTTACGTATACCACCGGGACACCGAAGACGTCGGCATAGGCTTTGCATCGTCTGTCGTTCTCTTCCCGTTCTTTGTCGGGCCTTGAGGGGTCAGCGGGGGATCCGTGGGGAAACAGGATCAGGGAGAGCTCCTTATCCTTCACATTGTCGTAAAAGTGCTTTCTCCTGGAATCGTAGCAGATGGCCACGCCAACATTCCCGAAGGGCGTCCGGATGACGCTGCCGAAGCTGCCCCTGCGAAACACCGCAGATTCCCCCTCCGACTTGGAAACAAAGCCGCATACCCCTTCGGGCCCCGCTATCATGTAGCGGTTGTAGTAATGGCCGTCCTCCCGGTCAAGGTACCCGACGCCTATATAAGTGTCATAGCGCTTCGCGGTCCTGACCGCCCATTCGGAGGTGGAACGTCCGCAATCATCGGCATAGTTCCATATTTTCCGGCTCGCCATGTAGCTCGGGCGGGACAGTTCGGGCAGCACGACAAGGTCCGGAGAAGGCAGCTTCGCTATGAGTCCTTCAGTATAGGCGTCCCTCCTGGCTATGCCCTTTATGTCGTTATCAAGTTCCAGCGCGAATATCCTCATGTAAACCTCACTGTTCAGAACTTTTTTACATTATACCCCCGGCTCCCGGATTTTTCCAGCCCCGGGCGAAATGAGCTGCGGCGGGGCCGCCGACGGGTCACCGATCAGCATTTTCA
>CADBPP010000241.1 GCA_902796565.1 uncultured Eubacteriales bacterium
GCGGAGGGGACATACACCAGGGGGGAAAGGCTTTCTCTTTCCCGGTCGAAGATCATGATCCCCAGGGCGTCGGAGCCGAGGTATTCGCACCAGGGCTTTATCAGTTCCTCCGCCTCTTCCCTTGAAAGATCCGTTCCCGCTATCACATGGGAGATGCCTTCGAAGGAAACGACGGGACAGCTTCTCCCGCCGGGAAGGACCCTCTCTTCAACGGATACGCATTCCGGCATGCATACGGTACCTTTCACAGAGCCGTCGGGAAGAGTCGATACTCTGACATTTACGGGGTCAGGCGTACCGGAGAAATCCACATCGATAACACCCTCCCCGATCCCCCTTTCCATGGCGAAGAGCGCCGCTGCGCTCATGGCGGCGTTGCCGCAGAATTCTCCTCCCGCCATGCGGATGGCTATCCCCTCACCACGGAGCGTGACGAAACCCGCCTGTTCGGCGGAAGGCTCTCTTTCCATGATCATCGAAGCGATCCCCGGCTGCATCGTTTCCGCGACAGGCGTCTTTACCAGGATCGTTATGTTCCCCGTGGGATCCATAAGGACGTAATCGATCTTTCTCATCTCGCGTAATTCCTCAGAAAGCTCCTGGTCCTCTCCTGCTTCGGATCGTCGAAGATCTCATCGGGGCTTCCCTCCTCCACGATATAGCCGGAATCCATGAAGATCACCCTGTGGCTCACAGCGTGGGCAAAGGCCATCTCATGGGTCACCACCACCATGGTCATGTGGTCGCTGGCCAGCTGGCGGATGACGTTGAGGACCTCCCCGGTCAGCTCCGGGTCCAGCGCGCTGGTGGGCTCGTCGAAGAAGAGGATCTCCGGCTGCATGGCCAGGGCCCTGGCTATGGCGACCCTCTGCTGCTGTCCTCCGGACAGCTGGGAAGGCTAAGCTTTCTCCTTTCCCTCCAGTCCCATCTTCTTAAGTAGGCTCACCGCCCTCTCCTCAGCCTCTTCCCTGCCGCATCCGTGAAGGATGGGGGGCTCGGTGATGTTCTTCATGACTGAGTAGTGCGGGAAGAGGTTGAAATTCTGGAACACCATCCCGAAGAGGCTCCGAAAGCCGCTGAGCTCCTTTTTCGGCGCGGCGGTGCCGTCCTTTACGGCGTACCTGCCGTCGTAGATGATGTCTCCCCCGTCCACCGTCTCCAGAAAGGAGGCGCAGCGCAGAAGGGTGGACTTTCCGCTTCCGGAAGGTCCGATGATCGTGACCACGTTCCCCTTGTCGACGGACAGGGAGATGCCCTTTAAGACATCGGTGTCCTTAAAGGACTTTTTAAGCTCCCTGATCTCCAGGATGGGAGACGGGGACGACGCTTTCGTGTTTACCGGTTCAGACATTTTTCCTTCTCCTCTCCTATTCGTAGTAATCCAGGGCCTTTTCGCAGCGGCCCATCACTCTGTCCACTATCCAGTTGAAAAGATAGTAGAAGATGCCCGCTATCACAAAGGGCGTGAAGCTGGTCTGGGAATTCGCGATCTGTTTTCCTATGGTGAACATCTCCTGATAGGAGACGGTAAAGGCGAGAGCCGTATCCTTCACCAGGGTCACGATCTCGTTGGTGACGCTGGGCAGGATCCTCTTGACCACCTGGGGCAGGATGATGCGCATGAAGGTCTGGGCCCTGGAGTAGCCCAAAACCGAAGCTGCCTCATACTGTCCCGTGGGGATGGATTCTATGCCTCCGCGGTAGATCTCCGCGAGATAGGCGGCGTAGTTGATCGAAAAAGCGATGACGACGGGGATCAGCTTGTTCCGGGATACGTTCGCTCCGAAAAGATAATAAGGCCCGTAGGTGACAGCCAGAAGCTGCAGCATCAGAGGGGTGCCGCGGAGTATCGTTATAAAAAATCGGGTAACGGAGGAAACGATCCTTATCCTGCTCATACGGAGCAGGGCAACGACCATCCCCAGGGGCAGGGAAAAGATAAGCGTAAGAAAAAATATGGCGCAGGTCTTTCCCAGTCCCTCGCTCATTTTGACGATCATCGTCACTAGTGACATGGATGCACCTCTTTAAGAGTCAGGTATAAAAATAAAAATCGAACAGGGGGATATATCCCCCCTGTCCTGCCGCCGTAAGGCGGATGATCCGTCTTTTCCTCCGTCCCGCTCAGTTCAGGAACAGAAGGTTATTGACTATGTCGGGGTACTTGTCCGCGATCTCCTTGTAGGTGCCGTTCTCGACGAGGGCCGCCACTGCGTCCTCCACGGCCTTGCACAGATCCGCGTCATCGCTTCTGAAGGCGATGCCGTACTGCTCCGCGCCCAGCTGCTCGTCGATGATCTTAAAACCTTCGTTCTTCGCCGCGTAGGCTTCAGCCACGGGCAGGTCGACGAACACCGCGTCCACGGAATTTCCGGAAAGCTCCGTGAAGCACTTGAGGAAGCTCTCGCAGGTTATGATCTCACCGAAGGTGGCCGCGAGATCGGAAAGGTCGCCGTTCAACAGAGCCTCTCCCGAGGTGCCCAGCTGCACCGCCACCAGCTTGCCCGCGAGATCCGCGGATGAGGTGATGCCGCTGTCCTCCTTTACGATCAGAACCTGGGTGTTGTCATAGTAGGGAGCGGAAAGGACATAGCCCGCTTCCTTCATGCTGTCGAGGATGGTCATTCCTGACCAGATGCAGTCGCATTCCTTCGCGTCCAGCTGGATCAGCTTCTCATCCCAGTTGACTGCGAAGATCTCCAGTTCCCATCCGAGATAGTCGCATACCGCCTGGCAGATCTCCACATCGAATCCGGTGTAGTTGCCGTCGTCTCCGATGTAGCTGAAGGGGGGATACTCGGGATCGATTCCCATGATGAATTTCGTCTTCTCATCCCCACCGGAGGGCTTGTTTCCTCCGCCGGAGCTGCCGCAGGCGGCCGCGGAGACCGCCATGATCACTGCCAGTAAAACTATCAGCGCTCTTTTCATTGTTGTAAATTCCTCCTGATCAATAAATATACTCTTTTCTGCAGACGCAGGCAGCGCTCTTTAGTACTGTATCTCTCTATCGTGGTAAAGTGTTCTGCCTATAAAAAATAGATCGTCTGTATTTTTATAATTTTATAACTTATAATTTTTCCTGTCAAGTGTATTGAGGCAAACACGGAAAGTACTTTATGCCGGAGCGTGAGGATGCGCTCCAATAAAAAAGCTGCCCTGAGGCAGCCTGATGATATCCTACCATCTGAAGCGGGCCAGGTCCTCTTCGAGAAGCAGCGCGTCGGTTCTCTCGTACACCGCGAGCTCGAGCTGTGCTTCCTTAAGGCGGACCCTGGTAAGGAACTCAGCCGAAACGATGATCTGTCCGAAAAGTGTGGTGAAGACCTTTGAAACGGACCCGTCGGGGAACTTCACCGTGATGTTCATTGGCCTTTTGAACAACAGGCCCTTCTCCTCCACTCCAATCACCTTTACGACGCTGACGGGACGCACGGCCCTTCTCGAGCCGGAATCGTATGTATTGGAGGATACCCGGATGTAGCATCCGGGATCGGCCTTCAGGATGAAGCGGGTGACTTCCCTGTTCCATTTGTCCTTTTCATAGCGGTTGAGCTTATCGAAGATCAGTCTGTACATTTTTTCTCTCCGTTATCGTTTAACAGATGGTTCTTTTCGAAGAAGACTTTGAGCCTCTCACGGCTTTCGGGATCATCGCTTTTAATGTTCTCCCTGGCGGTCCTTACCGCTTCAGC
>CADBPP010000242.1 GCA_902796565.1 uncultured Eubacteriales bacterium
ATCATCGAACCGCGGCCCGTTTTATGCTATAATCGTTAAAAGGATAAAGGTATAACATATGAACAGAAAACTCGACATGACCACCGGCACGGGCTGGAAGAAGGTCATCATTTTCGCGATACCGCTGATGATAGGAAACATCCTTCAGCAGCTCTACAATACCGTGGACGGCATCGTGGTGGGACGCTTCGTGTCCGAGACCGCCCTGGCGGCGGTGGGCAACTGCGGCACCCTCACCTTCCTTTTCGTGGGCATAGCCTCAGGCCTCTCCAACGGATGCGGGATAGTGGTATCCCAGTTCTTCGGAGCGGGGGACAGGGGCGACATCAGAAAGGCCGCTTCCACCTCCTTCGCGCTGGCCCTTTCCGGAGGCGTCATAATGATGGCCATAGGCACCCTCGGGGCCAGGGCTCTTCTCGGAGGCCTGATGAACATAAGGGAAAAGGATATCCTGGACGCCGCCGTGCTCTACATAAGGATATACTCACTGGGGCTTGTGTTCCAGTTCATCTACAACGTCACCGCAGCAATGATGAGGGCGGTGGGGGACAGCCGCGCCAGCCTCTACTTCCTGGCGGTGTCCACCATGACGAACCTGGTGCTGGACCTTCTGTTCGTCCTGCGCTTCGGCCTGGGGGTCATGGGCGTCGCGGTGGCGACCGTCGCAGCTCAGTTCATAAGCGTCATCTTCTCCCTGACATACATGAGGAGAAAGTACGATATCTTCGCGTTCGGTCCCTCAGACATCCGTTTCGATCCCGAAAAGAGCCGCATGTGCCTGAAGATGGGAATACCCACGATACTTCAGTCCTCCGTAATCGGCCTCGGAGGCGTTCTGATGCAGAGGATAGTGAACCACTTCGGACGTACCCTCATGGCGGCCTTCACCGTGGGCAACCGCATGGAGAACTACATCTTCATCCCGATCCAGGGCCTGGCGGTGGGAATGTCCACCTTCACGGGACAGAACGTGGGAGCAGGAAAGCCCGAGAGGGTAAAGGAATGCTGGAAGAGGATAGAGCTTTCGAGCTTCATACTGTCTTCCGTAATCGCTCTGATCGTGTATGTCTTCTCATCCCGGATCGCGACTCTGTTTGGCCTTTCGGGAGAGAGCTTCGATCTGGCGGTGAGGATGATACACTTCCTGTGCATGTTCTGTTTCCTCTTCGCCCTGTACCTGCCCACGGTGAACGTGCTCTCCGGGTCCGGGGATGCCTACTTCGCGATGCTTTGTTCTTTCTCCACACTGTCCATAAGGATCATCGCCGCGGCCATCATGGTATACCTCTTAGGCGTGGGGCAGCATGCCGTATGGACTTCGGTGCCCATAGGCTGGATCGTATGCCTCAGCCTTGCCGTGGGCCGCTACATGAGCGGGAAATGGCAGGAAAAGGCCCTGGTGGGCAGAAAGAACTGATCTTCGGAAATTTTAAATATAAGACAAAAGGAGACTTGCTATGGTAGGTATTATCATTGCCTGTATCGTCGCCGCCCTCCTCGCGGTGGTGCTCATCCGTACCGCGGCCTTCAGGCCAGCGGCCGCTGAAAAGAAGGAATACGCTCCGGTGGAGTTCGACCGGGAGGCGGCGGTGGAGAACCTGAGAGAACTGGTCAGGTGCCGCACGGTGTCGTATTACGATCACAGTCTGGAGGACGACGCCGAATTCGAAAAGCTCATAACCCTTCTGGGAAAGCTCTATCCCGCCGTGAGCAGGGAATGCGAGCTGATCCGTTTCGAGGACAGGGGACTGCTGTTCCGCTGGAAGGGGGCCTCCTCCGAAGGGGAATGCCCCGTGTTCATGGCCCACTATGACGTGGTGCCGGTGGAGGAGCAGTTCTGGGACGTGGATCCCTTCAGCGCCGAGATAAAGGACGGAGCGGTCTGGGGCAGGGGCACCGTGGATACGAAAAATTCCCTCAACGGGATCCTGACCGCCGCGGACAACCTCATATCCCGGGGCTTCGTTCCGAAAAACGACATGTACTTTGCCTTCTCCGGAGGAGAAGAGGTGGAGGGAGAGGGTGCCAGACACATCGCTCTGTGGTTCAAGGAAAAGGGCATCGTGCCCGCCTTCGTGCTGGATGAGGGAGGTGCCGTGGTGGAGAACGTCTTCCCCGGAGTCTCCGGACCCTGCGGCCTCATAGGCATAGCCGAAAAGGGGATGTGCAACCTGACTTTCACAGCCAATTCCGACGGAGGCCACGCATCGGCCCCCGGTCCCCACACGCCGATAGGTATCCTTTCGAAAGCCTGCGCCAGGATGGAGGCCCATCCCTTCAAAAGACGCTTCACCGCCCCGGTGCTGGCAATGTTCGATACACTGGGAAGGCACTCAAGCTTCGTGTACAGAATGATCTTCGCTAACCTCTGGCTCTTCGGAGGGGTCCTGGACATGATCTGCAAGAAGAGCGGAGGGGAGCTCAACGCCCTTGTCCGCACCACCGTCGCCTTCACCCAGATGAACGGAAGCAAGGCCGTGAACGTGATCCCGCCCACAGCGTCCATGACAGCGAACCTGAGGCTCAACCCCGGTGACACTGTGGAGAGCGCAGTGGCCTACGCGAAGGCCACGGTGAAGGACGACTCGGTCATGATCACCGCGGAGGGAAGGGATCCTTCCCCGATCTCCCGCACCGACTGCTTCGGCTGGGATGTTATCTCGGATGCCGTAAGGGCGGCGTGGCCCGGCAGCCTCGTGGCGCCGTACCTGATGGTGCAGTGCTCCGATTCCCGCCACTATTCCGACGTTTCCGACCGGGTGTACAAATTCTCCGCGGCGGATCTGACCGCTGAGGAAAGGCATTCCATCCACGGAAACAACGAGCATATCCGCATCGAGACCGTGGGAAGAGCCGTTGAATTCTTCATGAGGATCATGATGGAGTGCTGATAACGCAGCAACAGATCTTCGGATAATTAAAATATCCCCTGCCGCTTTGGCAGGGGATATTTGATCACAGAGATGCGGCAAAGTCGCTTTTGACGGCGATCCTTTTGCCGGAGAATGCTATCCCCAGTTTCAGTATCCTGTTGATGCCGTCTTCCCTCATCTGTTTGTCGTAATGCCTTTCGTCTATCTGTTCCAGCGCTTTCCCCGCCAGAAGTTCCAGCTCATCCTGAGCGATATCCTTTGCGTATTTCAGTTCCATGATCATCCCCGGATAATTTTTTTCTCTGGGGATAAGGCTGATATCATACCTTCCGTCCCCG
>CADBPP010000243.1 GCA_902796565.1 uncultured Eubacteriales bacterium
AGCTCAGCTGGGAGAGCGCAGCGTTCGCAACGCTGAGGCCAGGGGTTCGATCCCCCTTGGCTCCATAAACAAAACAAGTCGGGCCAAGGCCCGGCTTGTTTTGTTTATGAAACCAGAGAGACCGCACCCCTGTCACGAAGAGGTGCGAGGCAACGCTGGGCAAAATCGTCCAGTGGACGATTTTGAGCCGCGTATACGAGCGCTGAGCGCTCGTGCGGCCGGGCAACAGGGGAAAGAAGATAACAGGGGAAAAGTGGCCAAGGCCCGGCTTGTTTTGTTTATGGAGCTCAAAGAGATCATACCCCTGTCACGAAGAGGTGCGAGGCAACTGGGAAACAGGGAAAACGATCAGGGGAGAGGAAGATGACATGAAGGAAAAGATAAAGCTTATCATATTGACGGTACTGGTAACATTGGGGGTGCTTTTTCTTGTTTTAATGCTGCTGCCGGACGACGAGAAGGACACATTCGTGGGCGAAACAGGAAATACAGAGGAAGTGGCTGAAGACCGGGAAGTCAGTGAGACTGAAAATACGAGCAGCGGCAAAATAGATCTGAATGTAAGGCAGATGACTGAGGAAACTGCCGAAGACTATTCCGAAAACGAGGAAGAGCCTTCAGAAGAAACAGAGACCCTGGAAGACAGGCAGGAAACAGGAAAGACGGTTAAGGTAAATATTCCCTCCTCTGAGCTTTCGGATTACACTATAGATTTCAGGACAGTTTCTCTGGATAACCGGGAAGTGACCCAGGACATTTTTTCGGATTACGATATTACCATCGTACATGTCTGGGGAACCTTCTGTGGTCCCTGCATAGAGGAAATGCCTGAATACGGCAGATTTATAAAGGAAAAGCCGGATAATGTAAATCTTGTAGGGATCATCTGCGACGTCTATGACGGGATAGACAGCAATGTAAAGGAGGCCAATGACATTCTGGAGGATTCCGATGCTGACTTTTTAAACCTTCGCACCAGTGATGCTCTCTATGATATCGTGGATCAGTTTCAGTTTGTTCCGTCTTCGTTTTTAGTTGACAGCCAGGGACATTTAATAGGGGAGGCCATGGATGGGGGGAGCTTTGAGGACACCATCGGGGCTTTGAAAAAATATATCAGTGAAGATTGATGAAATTGGAGGAAAAAATGAAAAAGAAGATTTCGTTCATTTTACTTGCAGGTGCGCTGATTGCAGCACTGTTTACCGGCTGCAGCGGCTCAGGAAGTGCTGCCGGAGCAGCGACCGGAGCTGTTGAACAGGAACAGACAGAGGACACCGCCGGTACCGTTACAGATACCGCTGATGCTGCCGGAAGTGCTGAGGCAGAGAGCAGCACACCGGAACTGACCTTTGAAGACCTTCAGAACAACTATCAGAAGCTTGTAGAGTCCTATGATCAGGTTGAGGCTCTTTATATGACGGATCAGGTGGCTCAGAACGATAAGATAGAAGAACTTCTGGGTGAGGCAAAGAGCATCATAGAAGAAATGGGAGAGGCTACAAGGGAGGATTTTAGCAGTCAGCAGGATTATATTACAATGAATAATAACATGGCCACCCTGATTGATTCGCTGATAGAAATTGTAGCGGGCATGAAGACGGCAAAGCCGGATTCTTCGAATGGTGATGATGTAAAGAACCGGCTCGGGGACATTCTGACGGTAGGCTACAGCGGAACTTCAGAGGGAGGAGAGGAGCTTTATCTTGCAACAGATAAAAAGGTCGACAGTGGTATTCTGGGAATTGTGGACAATGGTGAGGCGATCTTCCTTACAGGTGATATAACAGAGGAAAACGGTGAACTGACCATCGTTGACAATGAGTCGGGAGACAGTCTGACATTTCAGATAGAGGAAGGTACCGATGAGGAGGGAAAAGCTGTTCTTTTTCTGACGGTTGCGGCCAACGGGGCAAAGGGAACTCTTTATCCGGCAGATGCTTCGGAGGTTCTGAAGGCAATGGATAAGTACTGATCGTAAGATCAAGGGGCTGCTGCACTGATATGCAGCAGCCCCTTTTTTACTTAGTCGTGGAAGATCAGCTCCTTGTAAAATTCAGTGTAGTCATTCCGCCGTTCCTTCGTAAAGGCTATGGCAGAACGGGGATGCTGGTTTAAAAGGCCGGTCATCAGATACTGAAGATCATAACCCCATAAAGCGCCGTCCTCCTTGAGCTTGGTCATGCAGTTTTCGATAAACTGTATGACCGGAAAGATCTTATACTTGGGATTCCTTAAGAAGCCCAGCAGATTTTCCATGTTGCAGTTGCCTGCACCGCGTCCCATTCCGAAGTAGGTGGCATCCAGGTAGTCCACACCGTCGCCGACGGCTTCTATGGTGTTCGCAAAGGCGAGCTGCTGGTTATTGTGTGCATGAATTCCGATCTTTTTATTATATTTTTCAGCTGTTTCCATATACATATCCACGATACGGGCGATCTGCTCGGGGTAGAGCGCGCCGTAGCTGTCAACAATGTAGAGCACATCCACAGGTGAATTGCCAAGCATTTCCAGAGCGACCTGAACGTCGCTTTCCTGTGCGTTCGATATGGCCATGATATTGCAGCTGACTTCATAGCCCTTGCGCTTGGCGTCTTCGATCATGTCCAGAGCAGTCGGAAGAGTGTTTATGTAGGTGGCCACACGGATCATATCCAAAGGCGAACTGGAGCGCTCACGGATATCTGTCTTGTAGTCGCAGCGGCCGACGTCAGCCATTACGCACAGCTTAAGATCCGGATTTTTTTCACCGATGACGTCGAAGATATCGTCGTCGTCGCAGAATTTCCATTTCCCGAATTTGTCAGGATCGAAGATTTCCTTTGAAGCCTTGTAGCCCATTTCCATATAGTCCACTCCGGCGTGGATATTGGTCTCATAAAGTTTTTTTACAAATTCATCGTCAAAGTAGAAGTCGTTGACGAGACCGCCGTCCCTAAGAGTGGCGTCGATGACACGAATGCTTTTTCTGTAACCCAAAAGCTCCGAAAGAACCTTATTGCTGCTCATAAAAACCTCCAAAAAATATTATTTAAATTATTATGATCAAGTTGCCAGAAGTACCGGATCACTGTTCTGATACCACGGATCACTTCGTTGCCGGGGCAGCTTTCGCGATCCTGCAGGCATTATTGTCCTTTGACCCCGGTAACATATTATAATCGAATTATTCCTTATTGACTACAAAAAACGGAGAAATTAAAATATTTATAAACTGCAGGAGTATATAAAAAGACACATTTAAATTTACAAGTAGCGGGAGGATTTCCATGATGGAAGCAACAGCATTACCCTGTGAGCACAGGGACGAGGTCTGTATAAAGACAGATGAGGGAAATTTCAGGTTCCAGTCCATTAGCGAGAACATCATAAGGTGTGAGTATACACCGGCAGATGACTTTGTGGCTATATCGCCCATTGGAGTTGAGAGCGTGGCGATACCGCTGCTCTCCGCAAGAGAGGACGATGAAAAGTATACCCTTTCCTCCGGCGGGATCAGGGTAGAAGTCAATAAAAGTGACAGCCGCTTTACATGGATAGGTTCAAACGGTGAGAGACTTCTGCAGGAGGGTGGTAAGGAGCTTTCCGAAACCCCGGTCATTTTCTATTCCCTCGACGGGGATGAACCGGTAATAAGACGCCAGAAAACAGTGGACGGCGAGAGGAATTACATAGAAAATCTGCGTCCGGTGCAGGAAAGACTTGCCTACAAGGCGAAGCTCAAATTCGAATTTACCCAGGATGAGAGCATTCACGGCTTTGGTCAGGCTGAGGAAGGTATCTTCAATTATCGCAGACATACCCAGTATCTTTACCAGCATAATATGCGCACGCCCATCCCCTTCTTCGTGTCCAGTAAGGGCTACGGTATACTTGTGGACTGTGGCTGCCTTATGACCTTTAACGACGATGAGCGCGGTTCCTATCTGCATATGGAGAATGTGGAACAGCTTGATTATTATTTTGTGGCCGGTGAAGGGATCGAGGACATCATCGCGGGCTTCAGGATGCTTACCGGAAAGGCTGCACTTCTGCCCAGGTGGTCCTTCGGATATGTACAGTCAAGAGAGAGGTACGTGGATCAGGAGGAGTTCGTTAATATAGCGAAGCGCTACAGGGAGTTGAATGTGGGACTGGACTGTGTGGTGCAGGACTGGAAGACCTGGAGGGAAGGCGAGTGGGGATCCAAAAGCGTGGATAAGGAACGTTTCCCCGACCTTAAGGCGATGTCGAAGGAGCTGGAGAAATTAAATGTTCATTCCATGATATCTGTCTGGCCCATAATGTATTCAGGCACGGAAGACCACAGGGAAATGAAGGAAAATGGCTTTCTTTTACAGGATATGTCTACCTACGATGCCTTTAACGAGGAGGCAAGGAATAAATTCTGGGAGCAGTGTGAGCGTGAGCTCTTTGAAGGAGGCTACGATGCCTGGTGGTGCGATGCTACTGAACCCTTTACAGGGCCGGACTGGAGCGGAAAATATATGCGCGAGCCCTGGGAGAGGTTTGAGCTGGTGGGCAGGGAGCACGAAAAGTTTCTTGGACAGCAGAGAGCAAATCTTTATTCGCTCTATCATGCGAGAGGGATCTTTGAAAATCAGAGGATAGCCAACCCGAATAAGAGGGTACTGAATCTTACACGCTCGGGTTATGCAGGTATCCAGAAGTACGGCACGATGTTATGGTCAGGAGATATAAGCTCAAGCTGGGATACCTTAAGGAAACAGGTGATTGAGGGGATCAATATGGCCT
>CADBPP010000244.1 GCA_902796565.1 uncultured Eubacteriales bacterium
GACGACTTTCTCCCCAACGCCGCGGCCAACGCCCTGATCGAAGGCCTGCTGGGGATAATCACCCGCTACGGCGACGATGAGGCGGCCCTCAGAAAGACCACTTCGGAATTTCTGAATCTGATGTTCTCGGATATTTACTCGAAAGAGGTGCACTGAATGGCGTTCGTCGAACTGAAGGATGTATATAAAAGGTATAAGATGGGGGAGGTCACCATCACCGCCTCCGACGGTGTCAGCTTCGAGATAGAAAAGGGGGAGTTTGCCGTGATCGTGGGCGCCTCCGGCGCCGGCAAGACCACTGTCCTTAACATCCTGGGGGGCATGGATACCTGCGACGGGGGACAGGTGATCGTGGACGGCACGGACATAGCCCGCTTTTCCGAGAAGCAGCTGATCGATTACCGGCGCTACGACATAGGCTTCGTTTTCCAGTTCTACAACCTGATGGCGAACCTCACCGTCAGGGAGAACGTGGAACTGGCCAGCCAGATCTGCCGGGATGCCCTCAGCACCGAGAAGGTGATAGCCCAGGTGGGGCTCTCCGATCGTATCCGCAACTTCCCTTCCCAGCTCTCCGGCGGCGAGCAGCAGAGGGTGTCCATAGCCAGGGCACTGGCGAAGAACCCGAAACTGCTTCTGTGCGACGAGCCCACCGGGGCACTGGACTATGTTACGGGAAAGCAGATCCTGAAGCTATTGCAGGACATGTGCCGCAGGGAGGGCATGACAGTCATAGTGATAACCCACAACCAGGCCATCACACCGATGGCGGACAGGGTGATAACCATGAAAAGCGGGAAGATAGAATCGGTGAAGACGAACGGTTCCCCCGTGGACGTGGAACTCATAGAATGGTAGACAGAAAAAAGAAGACATGAGATCGCTTTTAAAGGACACTTACAGACAGATACGCACCACCGCTTCGCGGTTTCTGGCAATCATGGCCATCATAGCCCTGGGCTGCGGCTTTTTCGCAGGGCTCAAGTCGACGTGTCCCGACATGGTGGATACCGCCCAGAAATACTACCTGGAATATGACCTGATGGACCTGAACATCAAGACCACCATGGGCATAAGCGACAACGACATCGACGCGCTGGAAAACATGCGCAGC
This sequence comes from uncultured Eubacteriales bacterium, assembly GCA_902796565.1. Taxonomy (GTDB): domain Bacteria; phylum Bacillota; class Clostridia; order Eubacteriales; family Anaerofustaceae; genus RUG14186. The sequence goes on from CADBPP010000244.1 coordinate 1,115, forward strand.
GTGGAGACGGTGCAGCCGGGATACTACGCGGACCTTTTCGCCTTGGGAGGCAGGGAAGGGACTCTGATAATCCATGTGATGAGCCTGGACCTCAAAAAGTGCGACAGGCCCGACTACATAAATCGTCCCAGACTCATCGAGGGACGGCTTCCGGAGAGCGTGAACGAATGCGTGGTGGATCAGAAGATGATCGACGACGGCATTTATCAGGTGGGCGACACCATCCGCTTCTGGAGCGACGCATCCACAGTGCTGGAAGACGTGATGGAACAGAATACGTTTCTGATAGTGGGCAGCGTGGAAAGCGTCCTCTACGTCTCCATGGAAAGGGGCAGCGCCTCCATAGGCAACGGCGTCATATCCTACTTTACATATGTGCCGGAGCAGGCCTTTGCCCTGCCGGTGTACACCGAGGTGTTCGTCACCTTCCGGGACACCAAGGAGCACATGTTCAACAGCGATGATTACGCTTCCCTTATGGAGGAGAAGCTTTCCTCCGCGAAGAACATAGCCGGCATCAGGGAAGCCGAACGCTACAGGGAAGTTTACGACACCGCCATGGCGGAGATCGAAAAGAACCAGAAGGCGATAGACGACGCCAGGGCCAGCTACGAGGAGGGCCTCAGCACATACACCATGCAGATAACCCAGGCCGAAAGCGAGATAGAACAGGCTGAGGGACAGCTGGAGCTGCTGGAGCAGCTCTATTCCATGATACTGTCTCTCAATTCCACCATCAGCGGCATCTTCCCGGAAGGCTCCTATGACGCCATAGTGGACTTCATCCGCCAGCAGGGAAACGAGGAATTCTCCGTGGAGGATCTGCAGGAGGCCTCTGACAGCATCGACGGCATGATAATCTATCTCAGGGATACGATATCCGAGTACGAGGGCAGGCTCTGGGAGGCACAGCAGACCCTCTATAAGGCGAAGACCGAAGGGGCGAAGAAGCTCAGCGACGCCCTGGAAAAGATAAACGAGGGACAGAAGCAGATCGACGAGGCGAAGGCGGAGCTGGAAAAGATCGAAAAGCCCAGCTGGTACGTCTTCGACCGCTCCAACAATCCGGGGTATTCCACCTATGAGGACGATGCATTGAGGATCGACAACGTCTCGAAGCTCTTCCCGGTATTCTTCATTCTGGTGGCAGCGCTGGTATGCACCACCACCATGACGAGGATGGTGGAGGACGACAGGATGAGCATCGACACCCTGAAGGCCCTGGGATACTCCAAGGTGCACATCCTTATGAGGTATCTCATATATTCGGGCCTCGCCAGTCTCTCCGGGAGCCTCATTGGCCTCATGATCGGATTCAAACTGTTCCCGACGATCATCTTCGCCGCCTATGGGATAATGTACACGTTCCCGCCCATCGAGGCATCCTTCAGGCCCGTTCTCGGCATCGGCAGCATCCTGGTGAGCCTTCTTTGCACGGGCCTCTCCGCATATCTCGTATGCCGCAGGGAACTCATAAGCACCCCGGCGGCGCTGATGCGCCCCCGCGCCCCGAAGGCGGGAAAGAGGATCCTTTTGGAAAACATCCCCTTCATCTGGGACCGCATAAGCTTCCTGGGGAAGGTCACGATAAGAAACCTCATCCGCTACCGCAGCAGGGTACTGATGACGGTGATCGGCGTGGCGGGCTGCACCGCCCTTCTCTTCACCGGTTTCGGCCTGAGGTACGCCATAAGCTCCATCGTGGACCTGCAGTACAAGGAGATCTTCACCTACGACCTGATGGCGGTGTATGACAGCGAGATATCCGGAGAGGAGACGGAGGAACTGTATTCCATGGCCGATGATTCGGGATACATCACGGAATACCTTCCCGTGAAGATGCAGTCTGTCTCTTTTTCCACGAAGGAGACGGCGAAGAGGGAAGTCTATCTGATGGTGACACAGGAGCCGAAGAAGATAAGGGAATTCATAGAGCTGAGGAAACGTACTGACCTCACGCCGGTATACCTCGACGACAGCGGGGTGATCATCTGTGAGAAGCTCTCGACCCTCTACCACCTCGAGGAAGGGGATAAGGTAAGGATATCCCTGTCGGATACAGAGTACGCGGACTTCACGGTCAGCGGCATCTGCGAGAACTATACCCTGAACTACGTATACATGACCGCTGCGGCCTATGAGAAGGCCTTCGGGGAAAAATGCGTATCCAATACCCTGCTTATCAACATGGTGAATCCCTCCGACGAATCGAGGCTGGCGACCCAGCTGCTCACCAACGAGAACATCCTGGCCCTTTCCTTCTCCTCCGCCGGAGGACAGAAGTTCCGGGACCTTGTGGGAGCTCTCGACTACATCGTTCTCCTGATCATCATCAGCTCCGGCGCCCTGGCCTTCGTCGTCCTTTACAACCTGGCGAACATAAACGTCACCGAAAGGATAAGGGAGATCGCCACCATCAAGGTGCTGGGCTTCAGGCACGGCGAGGTGGCGGGCTACATCAACCGGGAGAACACCGCCTCGTCCTTCATGGGGATCGCGGCGGGGCTGCTTCTGGGAATACCCATGGAGAAGTTCATCATCCATACGGCGGAGATGGACACGGTCATGTTCCTGCCGACGGTGGACGTATACTGCTACATCTACGCCGCGGTGCTGGCCTTCGTGTTCACACTGACGGTGAACGCCGTCATGAGGCAGCGCCTGAAAAAGGTCAATATGGTGGAATCCCTGAAGAGCGTTGAATAAGAAAAACTGAAAGATGGGGTTGTCTCAAAATGACTTTTCAGTCATTTACGGGACGACCCCTTCTATTATTCCGGTTTTAACTTAAATCATATTCTTTTGA
>CADBPP010000245.1 GCA_902796565.1 uncultured Eubacteriales bacterium
AAAACAGAAAAAACGCAGCATTTCCGGGCATTCCTCTCCCGCTTACTGCGTTGAAGCGGGAGTCTCCTGCCCTGCGGCTTCGATGAAATTGGAGCGGAGCATTTCTCCGTTGTCCATCAGGATATCCTCCCCCGTGACGGAGCGGTTGAGCACCGTGAGATAATATGCCAGCTCCGCCACTTCCTCCGGCTCCGCCCATTTGCCGAGAAGGGTCTCGGCCTTTACCGCCGCGTACAGGACGGGATCCTCGATTATATTGGCGTTGGAGGAGGTTATGACTCCTCCCGGGGAAATGCTGTTTACCGTGATCTTCCGCCCTCCCAGGTTCAGCGCAAGATTCTTCATGTATCCCACGATGCCTGCCTTGCTGGCAACATATAGAGGGAATTCGGAACCGTTCCTCGCGGAAGCGGAGGCGATGAACAGTATGCTCTTCAGGGAGGGAGCGTTTCTGAATCTTTCGGTAAAACGTATGGTCCCCATAAGGTTCGTTTCGATGGCCTTCTCTTCGGTCAGTGTGCCCGCAGAGTTTATAAGTATCTCGCAGTCATCCACCGAAACCGGCTCTTTCGAAGAGATGTCGAAAACGCAGTGGTGGTACAGCGGATGGCGGATAGAGGATTCCTGTATGTCGAAGCCGAACACTTCTATGCCTTCGAGGAGAAATCTCTCGGCGCATGACCTGCCTATGCCGTCGGATGTTCCCGTGATGACCGCTCTCATACCGCATCCTCCTTTGATACGGGGCTGCGCTCCTCCATCACCCTTTTTGACAGCCGGTAGCCGAGGGGAGAGAATACCACTTCGAAGAGCAGCTCCATTCCCGCTCCGGTGACAGCGCAGGTGAAGCACTGCAGCATGCTCCAGCCGAAGAAAACTCTGCTGACCAGCAGCGCGAAGATGATGTTGTCAGCGAACTGGGCAGTGAAGGTGGAGATATAAGCCCGCGTTGCGAAGTGGGCGAAAGATCCCTGTCTGCCTATGAGCCTGCCTATGCCATGGTTCAGAAAGTTGTTCAGGATACTGGAGGCGATGAATGCGACGGAGCTTCCCACTATGACGTACCAGGTCCCGCCGAAGGTATTGTCCAGGGCGGTGTTGATAACGGCCTCATATCCTTCCACGAAGCTTTCTCCCCATACTCCGGGGATAACGCTGGCAATGAACAGTATGAGGGACATCCCCAGATTTATCGCCAGAGCCAGTACCGACAGGATACTGGCGGCCCTGGGACCGTAACACTGGGTCAGCACATCCATCGTCAGAAACGCCAGCCAGGAAAAAAGTATCCCGCAGTCCAGCGCAAGCCATTCGACTCCTGTATCTATGCTTTTGTTCGCCAGAAGATTCATCCCCACTATGGAAAGGATCATCAGGGATACCAGCATCGGAGGCGCGCTTTGCGTCAGAGTGCGGAACTCGTCAAAGGTTCTTTTCATGTCAAAATACTCCTTGTTTTTTTAAGGTGGTTTTCAAGAGACACCCTGCCGCTCAATGCGGCTATGCTATATTACCACAGCGGAAAAGAAATGACAAGACGGCGGGGAATGATTGTTTCCGTTAAGCTTTCGCAGGAGCCGAAAAATCCCGCAAAATCGTTTAAAACGGATATTTATTAATTTGTTGATTCATTTCAGTGAAATATCCTGATCCTTGCAGGGCAAAAAGCATTTTAAAGCGTTCATGAAGGGCACCTTGGCCCGATATCACCGGGTCGTACTGTCAGTATTATGGTAAAATTAATATATGGGGAAGCGTCCCCGGGATCGGCAACGACTCAGCATCTCCGTAATCGGTCTGCAGGGACATGCCGATCCCAGAAGCATGACAGGAAAGGCAGAGGCTGAGTCTGTGCCTTTCTGCGACAGAACAAGGAGGCATTATGGCGAAGGACACATTTCGCGGCGGCGTGCACCCGTCCGGGCATAAGGACTTGAGCCGGGATGTGCCGCTGAAGGTCTATGAGACCACAGGCGAGCTCGTATTCCCGCTGTCCCAGCATATCGGAGCCCCGGCGGCAGCTGTCGTGAAGAAGAACGACCAGGTGCTGGTGGGCCAGATCATCGCGGAAGCCCAGGGCTTCGTATCCGCAAATATCATCTGTTCCTGCTCAGGCACCGTTAAGGCAGTCGAGAAACGCCGCACCATTTCAGGAGCGATGATGGACTGTATCGTGGTCGAGAATGACGGAAAATTTACACCGGCAGCGGACTATTCCTCAGCGGAGGATATCTCGGATATCTCCCGGGAGGAGATCCTTGCCCGCATTAAAAACGCCGGTATAGTCGGCATGGGAGGAGCGGGCTTCCCTGCCCATGTAAAGTTCGCGCCGAATAATTACCTGGACGTTAACTGGGTGATAGTGAACGGAGCGGAATGCGAACCGTACCTTACCTGTGACGACCAGCTCATGCGCGGATATGCAGATGAGATAGTCGAAGGGCTTGAGATCATCCTCAGGCTGTTCCCCGATGCCAAAGGCGTTATCGCCGTGGAGGACAACAAGCCCGAAGCGATCGCTGCGCTGGAAAAGGCTAGCGCCGGCAGGGAAGGCATAAGTGTTCTGCCTCTAAAGACAAAGTACCCGCAGGGCGGGGAAAAGAGTCTCATCAAGGTGGTCGCGGGCCTCGACTTCCCGAGGGCCACACTGCCCGCCGAGGTGGGATGCATCGTGTCCAATGTAGGCACTGTTTACGCTGTACAAAGGGCTGTGGTCTACAGGGAGCCCCTTTACCGCAGGGCAATGACGGTCACCGGTGACGCTGTCGCCGAACCCTCGAATCTCATAGTGCGTACCGGGACCTCGCTTTCAGAGATACTTCAAGCCTGCGGAGGCATCAGGGACGGCGTCACGCTTGTAAAGGCGCTGGCGGGAGGCCCCATGATGGGCACCGCCCTGAGCAGTCTGGATGTTCCCACTCAGAAGGTGACCAACGGGCTGACCCTTCTCGGAGAGGATGCCGTCGTGACCGCTCAGGAACAGATGAGCGCCTGCCTGCACTGCGGACGCTGCGCCACGGTCTGCCCGGTGGGCCTTGTTCCTCAGCTCATGGCTGAAGCCTTTGAACATAACGACCTGGAGCGCTATGAAGGAAAGCTCTATGGACTCGAATGCATCGAGTGCGGTTCCTGCACATACATATGTCCCGCGAAGCGTCCCCTCATGCAGACCTTCAAGAGGGCAAAGGGTGAGATAGCTCAGAAAAAACGTGAAGCTCAGGCTGCGGGAGGTGCCAGATGAACACAGTACTTAACATTTCTACCGGTCCGCATGCCAGGGATAAATGGACGACAGCGGCGATAATGCGCACCGTCTGTCTCGCTCTCCTGCCGGTCACCATCGTCGGATGCGCCGTGAACGGGATATATTCCCTGTGTATGGTGCTGGTATCGGTGGGAACGGCGGTCGGGACCGAATTCATTTTTGACAAACTCTGCCATCGTCCCGATACATGGAAGGATTTCAGCGCAGTGGTCACGGGACTGCTGCTGGCGCTGGCTTTGCCCGCCACGGTGCCTCTGTATGTTCCGTTTTTGGGTTCGCTTTTCGCCATACTGGTGGTAAAGTGCTGCTTCGGAGGCCTTGGAAAGAACTTCATCAACCCCGCTCTGGCGGCAAGATGCTTCCTTCTGATCTCATTCTCCATGACAGTCACCACTTACAAGGTGGACGGGATCAGCTCGGCCACTCCGCTGGCGGTCATGGCGGCGGGGAAAGCCGTCGATATCACCAGGATGTTTTTGGGGACCGCGGGAGGCGTGCTGGGAAGCTCCATAGTCGCCCTTGTAGCTGGCGGGATGCTCCTGTGGGCCCTGGATATCATCCAGGGAGAGATAAGCTTCTCCGTTATAGGGAGCTTCGTCCTCTTCATGGCTGTTTTCGGAGGCCAGGGCTTTGATCCCCGTTTCCTCCTGGCACATCTTTGCGGCGGAGGAGTAATCATGGGAGCGTTCTTCATGGCTACGGATTACACCACATCCCCGGTGAGCCGTCCCGGACAGATCCTGTACGGCTGCATCATAGGAGTGCTGGGAGCCATGTTCCGGTGCTTCGGCAGCGCGGCGGATTCATTCAGCTACGCGATCATAATCGCCAACCTGTTCACACCGCTGATCGATACCTTCATCGTTCCGAAGCCCTTCCCCTACAGAAAGGACCAGATAGCGCTCCAGAACGGTGAAAAGAAAAAGACACTGAAGGAACGTATACCCGTGCCCGTCATCGTCCTGGCGGTGGTCACCCTTATCGCCGGCCTGGCCCTCAGCGGCGTGTACGACCTCACTAAGGAGAACATAGAGGCCCAGAAGCTCGCCAAAAGCGCCGAATCATACAGGGAAGTATGCCCCGGAGCACAGACCTTTGAAAAGAACGTCGCAGCTGCCGAAGCCATCGAGACCCTGAACGGAGGAGTATACGGCAGCGGATTCGGCAGAGTAAGGATCAATGACGCCGTAACAGGCCTTGACTCCTCCGGAAACGTCGTCGGATACGTCATAAGCGTTACGACTTCCGACGGCTACGACGGGGACGTGAGTCTCTCGGTGGGGATCTCGCCGGACGGTACCGTCAACGGGATCGCATTCACTGAGCTCAACGAGACCCCCGGCATGGGGATGCTCTGCGGAGAGAGCGCCTTCAAGGATCAGTTCAACGGCCGCAATGTGACGTCCTTTGTACTGCTGAAGAAGGGTGGGAGCACGTCCGAGAACGAGATAGACTCGGTATCCGGAGCCTCCACGACATCCGGAGCGGTGGTGAACGCCGTCAATGCGGCGCTTGATTTCTTCCGCAATACCGTTAAGGAATGAGGTGGACAGATATGAACAAATATATGGAAAGACTGTATAACGGATTAGTAAAGGAAAACCCCACCCTCATCCTGATGCTGGGAATGTGCCCCACACTGGCTGTTTCCACAAAAGCCGTGAACGGCATAGGCATGGGGCTTTCCACCATGGCGGTCCTTATCCTTTCGAACCTGGTGATCTCCCTTCTGAGGAACGTGATACCGGACGCGGTAAGGCTCCCGTCCTACATAGTCATAGTGGCATCCCTTGTCACTGTCACGGAACTGCTCATTGAGGCATACCTTCCCTCTCTGTACGATGCTCTTGGCATCTACATTCCTCTGATCGTGGTAAACTGCATCATACTGGGAAGAGCTGAAGCCTATGCCAACAAGCACACTCCCGGCCTCGCGGTCATGGACGGTATAGGCATGGGGCTCGGCTTTACCGTCGCCCTTACCCTGGCGGGGCTTATCCGTGAGGTGCTGGGCAGCGGGACAGCCTTCGGTGCACAGGTGCTGCCTTCGGGTATGGAACCCATTTCCATCTTCGTGCAGCCTCCCGGAGCGTTCCTGGTGATCGCGTTCATAATAGTAGTTCAGAATGCCATAGGCATCAAGACCAGACAGAGGCAGCTGGTGGAGAGCGGATGCGACGGCTCCTGCGCCACCTGCGGTGCCGTCTGCAGCGAATCAACGAAGGAGGCGGCGAAATGAACAACAGCCTGATACTTATTATCGTTTCCTGCGCACTGATAAACAATGTGGTGCTTAACCAGTTCCTGGGCATCTGCTCATTCCTGGGCGTTTCCCAGCAGATGAAGGCATCAGCGAGCCTTGGCGGAGCGGTCATCTTCGTGATCACGATCGCCTCTGCGGTGGCAAGCCTTCTGTATGACTATGTGCTCTCGCCCCTCGGGCTGGATTACATGAAGACCATCGTATTCATCCTGGTCATCGCTGCCCTGGTGCAGATAGTGGAGATGTTCCTCAAGAAGAGCTCACCGGCCGTCTACAAGGCCCTGGGCATTTATCTTCCTCTGATCACCACGAACTGCGCTGTTCTGGGCATCGCCCTTACCAATGTACAGAACGAGTTCAATTTTATCCAGAGCGTAGCAGCCGGTTTCGGAACGGGAGTGGGTTATACCATAGCCATAGTGCTGCTGGCGGGGATCAGAAGCCGCATCAGGGAAGAGGATCTTCCAGAGCCCCTCAGGGGTGCTCCCATAGTGCTGATAAGCGCCGCTCTGATGTCCATCGCGTTCATGGGCTTTTCCGGTCTGGCGCTGTAAGGAGGGTGAAGGATGAGCGATATAATCACAACTACTCTTGTTATCACACTCATAGGTATCGCGGTGGGCGCCGGATTGGTGTTTGCATCGAAAAAATTTTATGTTAAAGTAGACGAGAGGGAAGCGGCCGTCAGGGCATGTCTTCCCGGCAACAACTGCGGAGCCTGCGGCTTCGCGGGTTGTGACGCGATGGCGGCAGCCATCGTCGCCGGTGACGCTCCCGTGAACGGATGTCCCGTGGGAGGATCCGCCGCGGCTGAAAAGATAGGCGGGGTCATGGGAGTCACCGCGGAGCAGACGGAAAGATATGCCGCATTCGTGCGCTGCAGCGGAACATGTGACGTCACAGGAACGCTGGGCAACTATGTGGGCATCTCCGACTGCCGCAGCGCTTCCATGGCAGGGCTCAGCCTCAATGAATGCGGTTACGGATGCCTTGGGCTGGGGTCCTGCGTCAAAGCATGTCCCCAGAATGCCATCAGGGTCATAAACGGTGTCGCCGTGGTCAACGAGGCCCTGTGCGTAAGCTGCGGGCTCTGCGTCAAGGCATGCCCCAAGGGGCTCATAGAGCTCAAGCCGGTCGCTAAGAAAGTAGCGGTGCGCTGTTCCAGCAGGGACAAAGGCGCCGCGGTCAAGAACATATGCAAGGCGGGATGTATCGGATGCATGGCCTGTACCAAGCAGTGCGAATCCGACGCGATCCATGTGGAGAACAATCTCGCCAGCGTTAACTATGACAACTGCATCCAGTGCGGAAAGTGCGTGGAGAAGTGCCCTGTGCACGTTATCACGCCTCCCGCTGAAGCGGCGCCAAAGGAGGGCTGATAGGAACAAATGGATACTAACAGGAAATTAAAGGGGATCGTTGCCGCTGTGGCGGTGATCCTGTGCACGGCCCTTCTCGGAGGTTTCCTCGGAGGAGGTGACATGATGTATCACCTGAAAAACAGGGATTCCATAGGGCCCCTGACCCGGGATGACATCGGATACATTCAGGCAGAGGCGCCTGAGGCCACAAGCAAGGACGGCACCATAAACGCCGACGACTGGGCGGCTGTTTATCCCGAGATCTCATTCTCCATGGGGGAAAACAGTAAGAACGACTATGTCCTGGACTATCTCGAACAGGACACTTATCTGAAGAACATCTATGAGGGATACGGATTCGCCATCGACTACGGCAGCGCCAGGGGACACGAATACTGTCTCGAGGATGTCGCCGCCACGGGCAGGCCCCATCCCTACGCCAACTGCCTTACCTGCAAGACCCCGAATTTCACGAAGCTGGTGAACGATATCGGTGTCGGCGCCTATACGATGGACTTCAATGAAGTCCTGGCGATGATGGAGGAGGACGTCAGCTGCTACACCTGCCACGGAAACGAGGCGGGAGACGAGGGAAAGCTGGTGGTGACCCACTCCTACGTGACAAAGGCTCTGGGGGACAGCATCGGGGAGATAGACCCGTCGGTGCTCTCCTGCGGACAGTGTCACATCGAGTACTATTTCACCCCCTCGGACAAGGAGACCATGATGCCCTACCACGATGTGGCGTCCATGAGCCCGGATGCCATCCTGGCATATTATGACGCAATGGGATTCTATGACTGGATCTGTCCTTCCACGGGAGTGAAGATGCTCAAGGCTCAGCATCCGGAAATGGAGACCTTCCTCTCCGGAAAGCATGCGGGACTTCTGAACTGCGCTGACTGTCATATGGAGATCGTGCAGGAAGAGGACGGCACGATATATTACAGCCACTACATCGCCAGCCCCATGGACAGTGATGTGCTCCTGTCAAACTGCGCAGTGTGCCACGGTGATACCGATATGGTCACGATGGTGCACCGCATACAGGACCGCATAACAGCCAGGGAAACGGAGGTCGGCACCAAGCTGTCCGCCTTCAAGGATGCTCTGGCCGCAGTGGTGGCCGAAGGCAAGTTCAGCGATGAACAGCTGGAAGAGGTCAGGACCATCTACCGTAAGGCCCAGTGGTACTTCGATTTCTGCTATGTGGAGAATTCCGAAGGCGCTCACAACACCGATCTGGCAAATTACTGTCTGGATACGTCGGAAGCGCTCATTGATGAAGGCATGAAACTCCTTACGGAACTGCAGTCCCATTGAAAACGCTGACACATTAATGACAGGCCGCAGCTGCGGAGCCGCTGATGCTCTGCAGACCGCGGCCGTATTTAAAACCAAATGGACGTATTGAAGAAAGTATTGAGATTCATATTTTCGATGCGTTTTGCCGTCATTCTCCTGCTGATCCTTGCGGCTGTATGCGCGGCGGCAAGCATCGTGCCCCAGAACCGGGGAGAGCAGTGGTACTTCAGCTCATATCCAGCCAAAACGGCGTCCCTTATCATACTGACGGGCCTTGATGACGCTTATCACAGCTGGTGGTTCGTCACCATCGGATGTTTCCTGTGTCTGAATCTTATGATTTGCAACGTTATAAGGCTGCCGGAGCTGGTGAAAAGATACAGAAGGTTTACCGATCCTTCCTCAATATCCTCCTTCAGAGCTGATGCAGGCTCAGACGGCATAGAGGAGCCGGAGGTGCTCTTCAGAAAACTGGGTATGGGACATATTGCCCCGGGTAAGGACGAACAGGGCAGGGAAACGCTGTATTCCTGCCGGAACGCAGCCGGGCTCTGGGGAGCATGGGTATGCCACCTGGGGATCCTTCTTCTTATCGTGGGCTTCGGACTCGGACAGATGATGATGAGGCAGTACGCCGTCTACGGAGTCGCCGGACAGATAAAACCCATAGAAGATACCGGTTATACCCTCTCCATTGACGATTTCGCAGTGGAGCTCCGGGATGACGATACCGTGAGCCAGTACAGGGCGGACATAACCGTGACGGATCCGTCGGGACGTTCGGAATCAGCTGAGATCAGCGTCAATAACCCGGCGAAACTTTTCGGCATGAAGTTCTATCAGAATTCCACCGGGTGGGCGGCGTCTGTCAGCGTATACAAAAACGGAGAACTGCTTCAGAAGGATGTGATATGTGCAGGCGAGTATGTCACGGTATCCGATCTGCCGGATCTGGCGGTGTATCTTAACGCTTTCTATCCCGATTACATCATGTCAGAGGGAAGACCGGCCACCGCCAGCGGGAGGCTCAACAATCCCGGCTATCTGTACAGCATATATTACAGATCACAGATAGTGGGCATGAACGTGCTTCTTAGGGACGAGAAGATAACGGTGGACGATTACACCATCATATTCGACGAGCCTCAAAACTACACTGTGATCCAGATAAAAAGGGATCCCTTCACATCCATTGCCTTCATGGGCGGCATTGTGGTCATGCTGGGACTGATGATCAATTTCTACATGCTTGCCCGTGTCCTCTGGGCCGTCCGGAATCAGGATGGATCATGGAGCGTATACGGATACAGCCCCAAGGGAGGAAGCATCTTCCGCGACGAATTCGAAAAAGCAGTGCAGGCGGTTGACGGAAAGCCTGACAAACGTTAAGAAAGGAAAGATCCGAATGAGTGAGAAAATGCTGAATGCGGAGAACACCCTGTTCACTGCGGTGATGCTGATGTACTTCGCCGCAATGATCCTTTACTTTGCATACATCGCCGTTAAAAAGGAAGGTCTGGCCAGGACAGCTGTGATCCTGCAGGTCGCGGGACTGGCTGCCCACACAGCGGCCCTCATATGCCGCGGTATAGGTGCGGGAAGGCTTCCTCTTACGAATCAGTATGAATTTGCCACGAGTTTTGCGTGGGGACTGAATCTGGTGAGTCTGATATTCATCCGCCGCTTCAGCTTCCATGTGCTGGGAGCATTCGCGTCCCCGGTGAGTTTTCTGGTCATAGGCTATGCCGCCATGCAGTCAAAGGAGGTCCGTTCCCTCATGCCCGCTCTCAGAAGCGGCTGGCTGGGATTCCATGTATCCACAGCCATCATAGCCTATGGTGCCTTCGGGGTATCCTTTGCCATAGGACTGATCTTTCTTCTCAGGGACCGTTTCACCGCCAGGGGATTCATGGATCAGCACATTCCGGACAGAGAGACGCTGGATATGATCGGCTACCGCAGCGTGGCCCTGGGGCTGCTGTTCCTGACATTCACGATAATAACCGGGGCTATCTGGGCAGAAAGGGCCTGGGGAAGCTACTGGTCATGGGATCCGAAGGAGACCTGGTCCCTGATCACATGGATCATTTATATGATCTATCTGCACCAGAGGATAAGAAAGGGCTGGAAGGGACGTTCCGCGGCAGTCTTTGCCGTGATAGGCTTCATATGCGTCATCTTTACATACATAGGAGTCAATACTTTCATCCCGGGGATCCACAGTTATAAGTGAACAGAAAAATGAGCATCATACGATGCTCATTTTTTATTCCGCCGAGAAATGGTCTGTGATGTTCCGCGCTATGTTTTCGGTTATTCCCGCTGTTTCCATAAGCTCCTCTTTAGAAGCGTTGCGTATCCCGTCCATCGTGCCGAAGCGCTCCATCAGAGCGGAGGCACGCTTGGACCCTACTCCCTCGATCTGTTCCAGTTCGCTTTTAAGCATTGTCTTGCTGCGGGACATCCTGTGGTACTCTATGGCGTAGCGGTGCACCTCTTCACTTATATCGTTGAGGATCTTTTTTGCGTACTTGAATTCGTCCTGTCTTAGTTCCGTTCCGTCCGGCAGCACGACTCCTCTGAGACGGTGCCTGGAATCCTTCACGAGGCCCGCCACCGCGATGTCATAGCCGAAGGTGGAAATGACGCTTTTTATCGTATTGACATGGGCCAGACCTCCGTCTGCCAGTATGAGTTCCGGCAGCGGAAGGAACTTGGGAGAGGGGACATTGTCCCTCTGTTCTTCGAATGCCCGGTTGAGCCTTCTGAAAACTACCTCGCTCATGGATGAATAATCATCCTGCCCGCTGACGTATTTTATCCTGAAGCGTCTGTAATCCTTCGGGGAACGCCTGCTTTCATTGAACACCACCATGACGCCCACGTTGTCGCTTCCTGCTGTATTGGAGATGTCATAGGACTCTATGCGTTTCGGGGGGGAATCCATGCCCAGTTTCTGAGCGATCTCGGTCATGGCGCGTCTGCGTATAAGCTCGGCCTTTTCAGCCTCGCTGCGCCTGTTCTCTATGTTCATCAGGGCGTTTTTGTATGCCAGCTCCCCGAGGCGTTTTTTTTCGCCTATGCGGGGGACCCCGACGGTCACTTTCGTGCCCTTAAGGCTGGTGAGCATTCCCGAAAGAGTCTCTTCCTGGCCCGTAGGCTCGTAGATAAGTATCTCCTTTGGGATGTATTCGCTGGATATGTAATACTGCTGGATGAATGAGACATATACGTCGGGATCCGTATCTGCGGGATCCTTGGTCATGTATCGGGTATCGCTGCCGATCATTTTCCCTTCCCGTACCCTGAATATCTGTACGGCAGAGAGCTTATCGTCCGATGCCACCGCTATGATGTCCCTCTCATCCGTGAAGGATGAGTCTATCTTCTGCTTCTCATACATGGCGAGCACGGCTTCGTTCATGTCACGGAGCTCTGCCGCGGCCTCGTAATTCAGTTTTTCCGCCTCCCTGCCCATCTCGTCGCAGATCTTCTTTGAAAGGACCCTGTAGTTGCCTGAAAGGATATCCTCCACTTCCTTCACATAGGTGCCGTAAAGCTCGGGATCGACGTTTCCCTGACAGGGCCCTAGGCACTGTCCGAGATGGTAGTTCAGGCATACTTTACCGGTCTTCTTTCCAAGGGCGACGTTTTTTGAGCACATTTTCAGCGGATAGAACCGGTTGATGGCTTCCAGTGTCTTTTTTGCCGCTCCGGCATTGGAATAGGGTCCGAAATACCTTCCCCCGTCCAGAAGCCTCTTTCGTGTCATGACGGCTCTGGGGTAGCTTTCTCCCAGCGTCAGCTTAAGATACGGATAGCTTTTGTCGTCCTTGAGCAGTATGTTGTAATAGGGGCGGTACTGTTTTATCAGATTGCATTCCAGAAGGAACGCTTCCACCTCATTATCCACGACTATCCAGTTGGTGTCATGGATGTTGTCCACCAGACGGCGGGTCTTGATGTCATCATGCCTGTCCCGGAAGTACTGTCTTACTCTGTTTTTGAGGTTTTTGGCTTTCCCGACATAGATGACGTTGCCTCCTTCATCGAGATGCATGTATACGCCGGGAACGTCGGGAAGCTTTTTGAGCTTCTCCGACAGCTCTGCGGAAACGGTCTTCATGACGTGGTGATCATCGACAGAGTATTGCGGTACAGATAAGCCAGTTCCTTTCTGAGGTCGATGCTCCCTTCAAATATCGTCCAGTCCAGCACCAGCGAGAAAATGAACCGTGTGACCGTCTCGGTAATGAAGCTTATGTTGATGTTGCGCCTGAATACATCCAGCATGACGCCCTGGGCCAGCAGCTCGGCCAGCACCCTGGTGATCATGTCGGTCCGGCGCATCAGCCGGCTCTTGTCCGTGGCAAGAAGGGCCTTGTAGTAGTTTTTGAAAATATTCAGCTTGTCCATCGTGCAGTAATCGGAATACCACATGATGACGCGGTAGAATCTTTCATTGAAGGGAAGGTCCGCGCTGTTGAGATAGTCGGAATAAAAAGCGTCCTGGATCTCCCGGTACTGCTGAATAGGTATGTCATATTTTGAATCAAAATGATGATAGAAGCTGCCTTTGGTGACTCCTGCCGCGCGGCATATCTCGTTCACCGATACGTCGTCGAAATCCTTTTCGTTAAAGAGTTTTGTGGAAACATCCAAAAGGAGCTTTCTCGTATCTGTGCTTCCTGTGTTCTTATCCATCCCGATCCTCCCGGAATCAATATTTAAAAGTAATTGATGGAGACGTCCCCGATCCTGCCGTTTTCGATGTTCAGGACCGCGTAACTGATATAGTGGTCCATGCTCCGGCTTCTGTTCGAGCAGCCGGGATTGATCAGGATCACTCCGTGTCTTACAGTGCACACCGCGTGGTGCGTATGCCCGAAAACGGCGATATCGCAGCCGAGATCCCTTGCCATGGAAGTCAGCTTCGAATATCCGTAGGATACCCGCTGAAGATTGCCGTGGGTCACAAGAATCCTGAGCCCTTCGGCCTCGAATACGATATGGTCCTCGGCATCAACGGATCTGTCGCAGTTGCCCGGGACCCTGATGAGCGCGGGAGCGTCGGCGGGCCCCACGTCGTCATAGCCGTCACCGGCATGTATCAGCACGGCGCAGTCGGGATTTTCCATGAGGGCTCTGTCTATCAGATCCCGTTTCCCGTGGGAATCCGATATAATGAGGATCTTCATTTTTCCTTTGCATCCTCCAGCTCCTCGAGTATGAAAGGCCTTATGCCTTCAAACGCCTTTTTCCTGTGGCCTATGCGGTTCTTTTCATCCTCTCCCATCTGGGCATAGGTAAGTCCGGTGGTGTCTTCGATGAAAACGGGATCGTAGCCGAATCCATCGGTGCCGAGCATCTCATGGGCGATCTTTCCCGGTACTTCTCCGCGGTATGTGAGGAATCTGCCGCAGTGGCCCATGGCGGCCACGCACACGAACATGGCGCTGCGGTCCGTCTTGTCCTTCATCTCACTCAGGAGTTTCGCGCAGTTGTCCGCGTAGCCTCCTCCGGAGTATCTGGCGGAGAATATCCCCGGAGCTCCGCCAAGGGCGTTGACACAGAGACCGGTATCATCGGCAATGACTATGCAGTCTATACCCTTTTCCTCCGCGAAAGCGCATACGGCCCTTGCCTTTATAAGGGCGTTCTCCTCGAAGGTGTCACCATCCTCCACGATGTCTTCACAGAAGCCGACGTCCTTCAGTGTCCTGATATCGAATTCAGGAAAAATGTCCCTCAGCTCCTTTGCCTTATCCTGATTGCCTGTCGCAAACAGCAGCGTGCTCTTTGCCATTTTAAATTCCGAGAGCCTCCTTCTGCTTAGATATTATCTCCATTATCGCCTTTTCGGCGAGGTCCGTAAGAAGCCCCATTTCCTTCCTGGTGGCGCTTCTTCCTTCCGCGGTCGCCTGCAGCTCCACGAATTCCCCCGCATCGGTCATCACCACGTTCATGTCCATCATGGCGTTGCTGTCTTCCTCGTAACACAGATCGCACAGCAGCTGGTCGCCGACAATGCCGACGCTGACCGCGGCCACGAAGTTTTTGATGGGGTCGGTCCTTATGAGCCCGGCTTTCTTCAGTTCCCTTACAGCGTCGTAGAGCGCCACGAATCCTCCCGTGATGCTGGTCACCCTGGTGCCGCCGTCGGCCTGCAGAACGTCGCAGTCAATATATATGGTACGTTCCCCCAGTGCCTTC
>CADBPP010000246.1 GCA_902796565.1 uncultured Eubacteriales bacterium
GGACGACGAATTCCCCGCGGACATCACGGTGCTGTACGATAAAAGCATCACCGATTTCATACATGAGGAGAATGTTCCCACTCTCGGGACCAGGACCCTCTCTGAAATAGCAAAACAGAAGAAAGAGACGGAAACATGAGGGAAAGAACTCTTAAACGGATATTTTGCGTGATCCTCTCCGGGATGCTCCTGCTTACCGGGATGGCGGGATGCGCCCGGCGGACATCCGGGGACAGCACGGAAGAACCCATAAGCGCCACCGCCGTGCTTCTGGACACGGTGGTCAGCATAACCCTTTATGACAGCTCCGACGAGTCCCTGCTTGAGGGCTGCATGGACCTGATAAAGCACTATGAAGAGCTCTTTTCCCGTACCATCGCCACCAGCGATATCGCCCGCCTGAATTCCGGGGAAACGGACACGGTGTCCCCGGAGACCGCCGAGCTGATCCTTCAGGGGCTCATGTACGGGGATATCTCCGAAGGAAGATTCGACATCACCATCGGAGCGGTCTCCTCACTGTGGGACTTTTCCTCCGGAGGCGGAAGCGTCCCTCCTGCCGGACTCATAGAGGAAGCCCTTAAACACGTGGATTACCGCGGAGTCCGTGTCGAGGGGACAAGGGTAACGTTCGAGGATCCGGAAACGATGCTGGATCTTGGAGCCATAGCCAAGGGCTTCATAGCGGACCGGCTGAAGGAATACCTTGTGTCCAACGGAGTGGGCAGCGCCGTCATCAACCTTGGGGGGAACACGATGTGCATCGGGGAAAAGCCCGGAGGAAAGCCCTTCCGCATAGGGATCCAGTATCCCTTCAAGGAAACGGGCGAGCTGATAGCGGTCCTTGAGATCAGCGACATGAGCGTCGTCTCCTCAGGCTCCTATGAGAGATATTTCGTATCCGGCGGGGTGAGCTACCACCATATCCTGGATCCATCCACCGGGTACAGCGTCTCCAGCGGGCTGTGCGCCGTGACAATCATATGCTCCTCCTCCATGCAGGCTGACGCCCTGAGCACCATATGCTTCATCCTCGGAGAGAAGGATGCCCTGTCCCTCATCGATTCCCTGGACGGGGTATGGTGCATCCTCATCCGGGACGACATGAGCATGGTCTTTTCCGAAGGCGCAGAAGCCTTCGTCAGCAAATAACCTCGTTTTTCGACATACAGCCGTGAATCGCATCGGCTCCTCAGAATATGCCCGGAGGAGCCTTTTTTTTTTGTAATTTTATATGATATTAATACCATACAATGTGCTCATTTCGTTCATTTATGCTATAATTGATAAAAGCATATGATTATCAACTGGTGTTAGTAATGGTAAAGAGAAAATTACTGTTTCTTCTCTGCCTTATCGCAGCATTCTCCTTCACCTCGTGCGCCTTTCCCGCCGGCAGCTCCTCCCCGGAGGAATACATGCTGGGAGAAGAGCTTTGTGTCACGATGAGCAGCGGATTCAAGGCCTCGGAAGACATGCCCGGCGCGGACGTATATCTCTCCAAGGGCGACGAATGCGCCCTTTACGCAGTCAGGGACACAGCGGAGACCCTGGGGGGATACGGCTACGACCCTGATGGGATAGATCTTGCGGCGTACTTCGATCTCGTATGCGCGGCCAACGGTATCTCCCCGGAGCCTTCGGACGGCTCCCAGGAACCGTATGCTGTATTCAGACGAACCGCAGGGGAAACGGAATACTGGTATTACGTGACGGTCCGAGAATGTCCGGGGGCATTCTGGACGGTATATCTCATATCCCCCGTACGGGAAGGCGAAGAGAGAGCACCTCAGACACTGTTCGACTACGGTTCATCGATCAGAGTAATTTGAACGGATAACCGGACAGTCATTGCCTGTAAAAAAATCATAAAAGGTTAACTTTATTACATCCGGAACAGCCCGGAAACGACAATTGAATGGAGCTTGAAATGAAAAAAGGTAAACCAGCAAAAGGCAACAATGTACGTTTTTACAAGGCCGTGCTTGCTCTTGACAGCGAAAGAGCTTGCAAAAACTTCTTTGAAGACATCCTTACGGAAGCGGAGATGAAAGCTATCACCCAGAGACTGCAGATCGCTTCCATGCTCAGCAACGGATCCACCTTCGCAGAGATAAACAGGGTCACCGGCGCATCCAGCGCCACCATTACGAAGATCAACCAGACGCTTAAAAACGGGAACAGGGGCTTCCGCTATGTTCTCGACAGAATAACAGAGGAATGATTAATGATATCCGCCGAATTTGAAAACGAGATCATCGCCGGTCATCCCATAACGGATTACCGGTTTTTCACTACTGACCAGCTGTGTTTTTCCGACAACATACGGACCATATGCCGCACGGAATGCCCGATGTACGGTCACAGCTATTCATGCCCTCCCGCAGTGGGCACGAAAGAGGAATGTGAAGAGAGATGTCTCGGGTTCAGCAGCGGATTTATTTTTTCCACCATCGCAGAGGTCAATGATATCGCGAACCTGGAGGAGACCCTCGCGACCAAACCGGAACACGAAGACGTGACCCGCCTTATCCGGGACCGCTTCGCGCAGGAATTCGGAGAGGTCCTGGCCCTGTCCGCCGACGCCTGCAGCATCTGCGATGAATGCGCCTATCCCGATGCGCCCTGCCGTCATCCGGACAGGATGCTTCCCTGCATAGAGAGCCATACCATCGTCGTGACCGACATCGCCGAAAAACTGGGGATGGAATTCTTCTACGGCGCCAACGTGGTCACGTGGTTTTCGATCATTCTTTTCAATGAGTAGGTCCCGCTCCCGCGGACGTTTTGGGCACAACAGCAAAGACCCAAAGCGATGCTGCAGCATCGCTTTGGGTCTTCTTTCGTTCCGGCGCAACCACACATGGGCGTTTCCTGCTTCCCCCGGCGGTCTTTCCGGAAGCCTGGAGCATTTTTTGATATACCCCGCGGTTGCAAACATCCTCCGGCAAATATATAATTGGGACATGGACATATCCTTCGTAAACGAGACCGCAAGAAACATACACGTCAGTTCCCTCATCGAGGTGGCGGACCTTTTCAAAGATACAGGAGCTGATCTTTCCATAAGGGTCACCGCCCTAGGAGGGGACCCCGCCGCAGCCGTGGCCGAATGCTGCGGATACGATACCGTCCGATCGGAAGCGGACGCGGTCCAGTATGCCGTAAAAAAAGCGGTGTTCGAGATGCTCTCCTCCGTGACCGGAAGCCATCCCGCCTGGGGCAGCCTCACCGGAGTGAAGCCCCTTAAGATAATGGTGCAGCTGAAGGAAAAGGGCTTTGACGCGGAAAGCATCCGGCAGTACTTCCGCCGCAATTTCCTCATATCCGGCGCGAAGCTCGCCCTTCTGGAGAGCTGCGTGGACACTCATATGAAGCTGCTCTATCCCCACGGGGACGATTATGCCCTGTACGTGCACATACCGCTGTGCCTGTCAAAGTGCAGCTACTGTTCCTTTCCCTCCGCCGTTACCTCCGAGGGCAGCGATCTGTGCGGGGAATACCTCTCGGCCCTCATAAAGGAGCTCCGGGCCGTATGCGGATATTTCCCGTCAAGAAAGGCGGACTGCGCCTATGTGGGGGGAGGCACGCCGTCTATCCTTTCCTCCGAACAGAGCTCAAGGCTCCTTGAAGAGATAGGTGTCCTGTGCAGGGATCTGAAGGAGCTTACCTTCGAAGCCGGAAGAGCCGACACCCTGGAGAGGGAAAAACTCGAAGCCCTGAGACGAAGCGGAGTCACCCGCATCAGCCTCAATCCCCAGACCACCGATAACGCCACCCTGGAGAGGATCGGACGCAGGGTCACCCACGAGATGTTCCTTAAGACATTCGGCGAGGCCCGTTCAGCGGGACATGACAACATAAACTGCGACATCATCTACGGGCTCGAGGACGAGAGGGAGGAGTCCTGCTTCAGGAGCCTTTCCGACATCATGGATCTTTCGCCGGAAAGCATAACGCTGCACACCCTGTGCAAGAAGCGCACCAGCGCCATCGAAGGGGAGAGCCTTCTGAAAAAGGAGCTTCCCGTCGCAGGGATGATGGATACGTCCCGGCTGATGCTTGCCGAAAGGGGATATATGCCCTACTACCTCTACCGACAGAAGAACGCGGTGGACAACGCGGAGAACACAGGCTACGCCCTCGCGGGAGCCGAGAACATCTACAACATCCGCATGATGGGGGAGCGCCAGAGCGTCATCTCCGCCGGGGCGGGCAGCACCACAAAGATCTATTTCTCCGGGGAGGACCGTTTCGAGAACATCTACAACATCAAAAACATCCGTCTTTACATCGATACCATCGATCAGGTGATAGAAAAGAAGCTCAGGACTCTGGACAGGGTCCTTTCAGGCGGGAGGCAGGAACAGTAGACCCTGCCTCTTCTTATATTAAATCTCCATTACTCTTTTCAAAACAGATTGCACCCCGCGTCCAGGGAAGGTAAAATTAAACCAGTATCCATTCATTTTTCAGGTACGTGATAATGAGTATCAGAAGAAAAAAGCTGTCCGCAAGACAGAAAACAGCAAGAAAGAAAAAGATAAGAAGGGCCGTCGGGATCGGCCTGATCCTTATGGCCGCCTTCGCAGCGGTCCTGTTTTCCGCGTACCTGCGGACCCTGCCCGACATCAAAAACTACGATTACGCCAGCACCACCCATTCGGTGGTCTATTCCTCCGACGGGACATGGCTCGGCAGCGTGGAAAGAAAAAACAGCACCTACGTGAGCCGCGAACAGATCCCGGACACCCTGATCGACGCCGTCGTCAGCATAGAAGACAAACGGTTCTTCTCCCACCCGGGAGTGGACCCCATCAGCATTTTCAGGGCCGTTATCCACAACATACAGGCAAAGGAGATAGTAGAGGGCGGCTCCAGCATCACTCAGCAGCTGGCGAGGCTCCTTTTCTTCAACGACGACGTCACCTTCTCCCGCAAGATCGCGGAAGCCATCACCGCCATAAGGCTCGAATTCAAGTATTCCAAGGATGACATCATAACGATGTATCTGAATGAGGTCTACCTCGGGGGAGGGGCTTACGGCGTTTACGAGGCCTCCATGCTCTACTTCGGCTGTGCTCCCCTTGAGATGACACCGGCCCAGTGCGCCATGCTGGCGGGGATCATCACCGCCCCCAGCGCATACTGTCCCATGGACGAGACGGGCTACGGCTTCGCCACAGAGCGCAAGGAAAAAGTCCTCGACGCCATGCTGGACCAGGGCCGCATTTCCGTGTTCCAGTACGCTAAGGCTCTCATGGAGCCCATCATCATCTACGGCAGGATCCCCGGGCAGTCGGCATTCGAATACGGCAGCTGCCTCGCGGGATACCGCAGCTGTATGAACCGGGTCTACACTGAAGCGGTGGAGCTCCTCAGCAGCTACTACATCTCGGAAGGCACCAGCCCATCCTCCGCCCGTCTCAAGGCGGAACAGGCCCTGTTCTCCCAGTCCATGAGGATCAATACCACCATAAGCTACGCCATGCAGCAGAAGGCTCTGGCAGCCATATGGTCCCAGGTCACCGCAAGGGACTCCCGGGCGGCATGTGCTTATGTGAGCATCGATTCCTCCACCGGGAACGTCCTGGTCTACTACGGAGGGGACAACAACACCCTGCTGGATCTTGCTGCGAGCCCCCACCAGCCGGGCAGCACCATCAAGCCCCTGTACATGCTGTACCTGGTGGACAGCGGGATATGCACCATAGACGATATCGTCTACGACGCGCCCACGGAGATAGACGGTTATGCTCCTGGCAACTTTGCGGGGGAATACTACGGCTACGTGACCATGAGGGAGACCCTGGTGGAATCCCTCAACTGCGCTTCACTGAAGTTCTTCGTGAAGGGCGATATAAATGAGGAGATCGATTTCGTCAAGAGCCTCGGAGTCTCCACCATCGTGGATGAAGACTATTCCCTGGCCTTCTGCCTGGGAGGTTTCACCTACGGGATCATGCCCTCGGAGCTGTGCTCCGCCTACTGCGTCATCGCCAACGGCGGAAGTGCCGTCGAGCCCCGTTTCGTCTCATCCATAGAGCTGGAGAACGGCACAGTGATCACTCCGGAGGAGAACTTCCCCCGCAGAGTGGTCGGAGCGGAGGCGGCGGATGACATAGCTGACTGCCTCTACAGCACCGTCACCCGCGGCACTGCCACCCCGGCGGAAAGCTCCTACGCCACCTTCGGAAAGACCGGGACCACAGACGACGCCAAGGACGTCTGGTTCGTCGGAGCCACCGGAAGCACAGTTACCGCAATATGGGTCGGAACGCCCGACGGGACCATAATAGACGGACTCGGTTCCTACTGGTGTTCCTGGGCCTACTATTATGCCATGACAGAGAGCATGTCGGAGGGCACCTTCGTCTCCCAGGGAGTCAGGGAAGTCTTCTATGACGACCTGACCAGCATATATATACTCCGTGAAGGAGCCAACACCGCGGATGGCATCGACCCCTCGGAGATCGCGCCGGTCACAGTGCTCTCTTCCAGACTGGCTAATTACAATTCCCGCAGAGTCGTTCAGCTGGACGTGGATGCCTCGACGGGGCTTCTGTTCACGGACAGCTGTCCCCCTCAGTACAGGGAAACAAGGTATTACCTGTATACCGAGGCGCCGGAGGTCTACTGTAACGGAGACCATTCCTACTCGCCGCTGCCCGGAACGGAATGGAATCCTTTTTCGTGGATCTTCAACTGAGGCGGGGAAAAGCAAAATTTCAGCATTTTTCCCGCGGATATGCTATACTTTAAGGGACACAGGCCCTGTACGGGGCATGTTCATGCGCATTTTACTTATGCTTGCGCGCATTACAAATCAGATGAAAAGGAGAAACAACTATGGGTCTTATTAGAGCCGGCCTCGGCGCCGCGTCAGGCGTACTGGCCGATCAATGGAAGGAATTCTTTTACTGTGAAGCCCTCGATCAGAACACCCTCGTGGCAAAGGGCCACAAGCGTGTCGGAGGAAGAAGCTCAAACAACATAGCCAGCGACAACATCATCTCCAACGGCAGCGGCATCGCTGTGGCGGACGGACAGTGCATGATAATCGTCGAGCAGGGCAAGATAGTGGAATTCTGCAGCGAACCCGGGGAATTCACCTACGATACATCCAGCGAACCCAGCATCTTTGCCGGCGATTTCCGCGACAGCCTCATGGGCGCCCTCAACGAGGTCGTGGAGCGCTTCACCTTCGGCGGAGGGACAGGCAAGGACCAGAGAGTCTACTATTTCAATACCAAAGAGATCGTAGACAACAAGTTCGGCACCGCCTCACCCATTCTTTTCAGGGTCATCGACAGGCATATAAACCTGGATCTGGAAACCTCTCTGAAGATCAACGGCGTATACTCCTACAGGATCGTCGATCCCATCACCTTTTACATGAACGTATGCGGAAACGTGGAAGGCTATTACATGAAGGACAACCTGGATGCACAGCTCAAGACCGAGTTCATAAGTGCTCTCCAGCCGGCGCTGGCCAAGATAAGCGCCATGGAAGTGCGGCCCAGCGATCTGCCGGGACATGTGGATGATCTCTGCGACGCGATGAACGAAGTTCTCTCCGCCAAGTGGAAGGACAGGGGCATAGCTGTCTCCTCCATCGCCCTCAATCCCATCAGCATCCCCGAGGAGGATCAGGCCCTCATCAGGAACCTGCAGCAGGCAGCGGCGCTCTCCGACATCAATCTCGCGGCCGGAAACAGAGCCGCCGCGGAAGCGGATGCACTGAGAGACGCTGCGAAGAATCCCAACGGGGCCACCAACGCCTTCATCGCCACCGGATTCGTCAACAACGCCGGAGGAGGAAGCTCCGCGGACCTGTTCAACATTGCCTCGCGCCAGAATCCCCAGCCCGCCCAGGTTCCCCAGGAAGACAGCTGGGTCTGCCCGAAGTGCGGAAAGACAGTCAGCGGAAACTTCTGCCCCAACTGCGGAGAGAAGCGTCCCGCTCCCGCCGGCAGCTGGACCTGCCCGAAATGCGGGGAAGTGAGCACCGGAAACTTCTGTCCGAAGTGCGGCGAGAAGAAACCCTCTTCTCAGGTGGTCTGCTCCCAGTGCGGAAAGGTCTTCGACGACCCCGCCGGCGTGCCCAACTTCTGCCCCCAGTGCGGGAACAAGCTGATCTGAGCACATCGATAAACAGGATATACATAACCGGGGCTTTGCACTTCTGTTCAAGGCCCCTGTATATATCAGGAGAACGATATGTCAACTTTACTGGATTATAAATGCCCCGCCTGCGGCGGACGCCTAGAATTCGACGCCGGCTCTGGAAAGCTCAAGTGTCCTTTCTGCGACTCTGTGTACGATCTGTCCGCCTTTGAAAACAGGGAGGAAGCGGCTCTCGGCGGCACCGGATCCCCTGTCGACATCCCCTGGGACACCTCGGGGATAAAAAGCTTCGGAGAGGAGGAATCCGCCCTTCTCTCCGCCTATGTCTGCCAGTCCTGCGGGGGAGAGATAATAACGGACAAGACCACCGGCGCGACGGCCTGTCCCTTCTGCGACAGCCCCGTCGTGGTGTCCAAAGCATTCGAGGGAGACCTCCGTCCCGATATAGTCATCCCCTTCAGGCTTGACAAACAGGCAGCGAAAGAGGCCTTCTCAAAACACCTTCAGGGCAAGAAGCTTCTGCCCAGGGTATTCAAAACACAGAACCATATGGACGAGATAAAGGGTGTTTACGTGCCCTTCTGGCTATTTGACTGCGACGTGAAGGCGGACATAACATACCGCGCCACAAAAGAAAAAAAGTGGAAGGAAGGTGATTTCGACTGCGTCGACACTTCATATTTTGACCTTCAGCGCCAGGGCGGCGTTTCCTTCGAGAACGTTCCCGTGAACGGATCCACCAAGGTCAGCGGAGAGCTGATGGAATCCCTGGAGCCCTACGATATGTCCCAGGAGTCGCCCTTCAGGAGCGCGTATCTCGCTGGATACATGGCCGACCGATACGATGTCTCCCTGGAATCATCTCTTCCAAGGGCATCTGCCAGAGTGAAAAGATCCACCGAGGATATCTTCGCTTCCTCCCTCGAGGACTTCGCAGCGAAAGAAGCCACGAACACAAAGCTGGATGTCACCAACGCCAGAGCCCGTTACGCGCTGCTGCCTGTTTGGCTTCTGAACACCACATGGCGGGGAAACCGCTACACATTCGCGATGAACGGACAGACCGGAAAATTCGTCGGAGACCTGCCGGAAGACAAGGCCATAGCCGCCAAATGGTTCTGGGGACTGGGACTGGGTCTGGCGACGGTGTTCTATGTCGTTTCCCAGATAGCGTATTATCTGTTCTGACGGAGGGACCAATATGAACAAAAAAACCATAATACCTGTTATCTGCGTTTTGCTCATCCTGCTTCTGTGTGTCCCGGCCTTCGCGTCCGAATCATCCGCTTCAAGGGTATATGACTACGCCGGGATGCTTACGGGCACCGAGCTCAATTCCCTGGAGGCACTGCTTACCTCCGTCAGCGCGAAAAATGATTTCGACGTGGTAGTGGTCACGGAAAAGGACACCGGGGATTACACAGGACAGAAGTACGCCGACAGCTTTTACGAAGTATGCGTTTCCTACTACGGGATGAGAGAGGACGGCATATTGCTTCTTTGGATCGAATCCACTTCCGAAGCGTATATATCCACTTCCGGCTACGGGACCTACGCCTTTACGGACGCCGGCCTCTCCTATCTTTTCGACGAGATCGGCCCGTCGCTGCGTTCACGGGATTATGCCGCCGCCTTCAGGATCTTCGCGGAAAAATCCGGTGAGCTGGTCGCCATGGCAAAAGCAGGGAACAGGATGACCACGAAACCCGGAGCGGAAACGAAGAAGGAAAGAAATCCCATCGTCGGGGCCATCGGCTCCCTGATCGCCGGACTGCTGCCGGCGGGCATTCTCACAGGCAGCTGGAAAAACCGCCTGAAAAGCGTACACCAAAACACCTCTGCCAGAGGCTACGCGGTGGA
Organism: uncultured Eubacteriales bacterium; assembly: GCA_902796565.1. Lineage (GTDB taxonomy): Bacteria > Bacillota > Clostridia > Eubacteriales > Anaerofustaceae > RUG14186. The sequence goes on from CADBPP010000246.1 coordinate 9,988, forward strand.
GGGAAGCTTCGTGATCGAAAAGGGAAGGGATACTTTCCTGTATAATGACGTTACCAAAACAAAAAAAGAGAACGGCACCACCGTTCACAAGAGCGATTCGGGACAGGTCCACGGAGGCGCGTCCCGCAAGTTCTGAACGAAAGAAAAATACAGAGCGCACGCCTGAAGGCATGCGCTCTGTTGTATTCTTACCGTTGATCTTTTTCCAGGGAGCGTACCGCGTCTCTTACGATCTCAAGGCCTCTGAGCAGCTGCTCGTCCGGTATGGTGAGGGCGGGCATCAGCTTGAGAGCCCCACCGTCGCGGGAACACTTTTCCGCGATGAGCCCGTGCTCGAAGCAGTACTTTCCGAGGGCTTTGGCGGTGTCTCCGCTTCCTGTCTCCAGTGCCCATATGAGGCCGAGTCCCCGGATCTCCCTGACAACGGGAGAACCCTTGACGTTCTTTTCCAGGAAATCCCTTACTATGGCTTCCTTCCTTCTGACTTCATTCTCGATATTGTTTTCAAGCATGAATTCTATGCCCGCCTTTGCCGCCACGAAAGCCAGCTGCAGGCCTCTGAAGGTACCGTTGTGTTCACCGGGAGCCCAGATGTCATACTCCGGTTTGAACAGCACTATGGCCATGGGCAGGCCTATGGCTCCGATGGATTTGCTGAGGCATACCATGTCGGGAACGATGCCGGCACGCTCGAAGGAGAAGAAGCTGCCCGTGCGGGCGCAGCCCACCTGGATATCATCCACCACAAGCAGGATGTCATGGCGGTCGCAGAATGCCCTGACGTCCCTGAGCCACTCCTCTGAGAATACATGGATACCGCCTTCCGCCTGCACCGTCTCCAGGAAGAGGGCCGCGGGAACGTCGCATCCGGAATGATCATCCGAAAGCAGGGTCTCCATGTACTTTATCGTATCCAGCTCCGGGAACATGTAGGGCGCGGGGATATGGACCACATTGTTCAGAGGGACCCCTGCGCCGGCCCTGTCCGCTTTCTGGGATGTGAGGGACAGCGCCCCCAGCGTCATACCGTGGAAGCATCCCATCATGGCCCAGACCGTCGAGCGGTGCTTCACCTTCCTTGAGAGCTTCAGCGCGGCTTCGATGCTGTTCGTGCCCGTCGGACCGCAGAACATGACCTTGTAGTTCAATCCTCTCGGTTTCAGAAGTTTCGTCTCCAGGGTCTCGATGAATTCGGCCTTGGGCACCGTCTGCATGTCCAAAGCGTGGAGGATACCGTCGTTTCTGAGATAGTCTATCACCCGGTCCTTTATGTAATCGTTGTTGTGTCCGTAGTTAAGGGCACCGGCGCCGTCGAAGAAATCGATGAATTCCCTTCCTTCGCTGTCATACATTATGCTGCCCTTTGCCCTGGTGAAAGTGGTGGGAAATGAGCGCGGATATGAGCGCACCACTGATTCGTATTCCGCAAAAATGGGATCGTAGCCTGTCATTTCAAACCTCCGGTTATGCATTTTTAAGAAATGCCCTGTAGCATTTCACTGCTTCGTAAACATCCGCCTTGCTGGTGACTTCATAGGGCGCGTGCATCGACAGGACCGCGACGCCGCTGTCGATGACCTGCATTCCGTAATTCGCCATGATATACGCGATGGTCCCGCCGCCGCCAACATCGACCTTCCCCAGTTCGGAAAACTGGTAACGGACTCCTGCGTCGTCCATGATCTTCCTTATGAGGGCAAGGTACTCCGCTCCCGCGTCGTTGGATCCGCTCTTTCCCCGGCTTCCCGTGAACTTGTTGAAGGATATCCCCCTGGAAATGAACGCGGAGGAACGCTTCTCGAAGGCCTCGGCATAAAGGGGATCGTAGCCGGCACTGACGTCACTGGAGAGCATGGTGCTGTTTGCCAGGGCGCGTTTGAGCGCGATGTAGTCCTTTTCTCCGCACAGGGCCAGTATCTCCGCGAGAGTGTTCTCAAAGAAGCGGGAATGCATGCCGGTGGCACCGACACTGCCTATCTCCTCCTTGTCCACCAGCAGGGTGCAGGCGGTGCGCTCCGGCGCATCGGTCTCCAGCATGGCGAAAAGGGATGTAAAGGCGCATACCCTGTCATCCTGCCCGTAGGCAAGGATCATGCTGCGGTCAAAGCCCAGGTCCCTCGCGCATCCGGCGGGGACGACTTCCAGCTCCGCGGATGCGAAATCCTCCGCGGTGATGCCGTACTTTTCTCCGAGGAGAGCAAGGACGTTTTCCTTTACCGCCTCCTCCTTCTTCTCTCCGAGCTCCGATGCGGGACGGTTGCCTATGAGCACGTCCAGGCCTTCCCCGTCTATCACGGAGGATGCGGACTTTTCCATCTGCTTCGCCGAAAGATGTACCAGAAGATCCGTTATGACGAACACGGGATCGTCCCTGTCTTCCCCGACCCGTACTTCGACGGTGGTCCCGTCCTTTTTGCAGACCACGCCGTGGATCGCCAGGGGCTGTGTGACCCACTGGTATTTCTTGATACCGCCGTAATAATGAGTGTCGAAGTAGGCCATGCCTTCCGCTTCGTAAAGCGGATTCTGCTTAATATCGAGCCTGGGGCTGTCCACATGGGCGCCCAGGATGTTCATGCCCTCGGTAAGAGGCTTTCTGCCGATGTTGAACAGGGCAACGGTCTTATTCATGCATACCGCGTAGATCCTGTCCCCGGGCCTGAGCTGCGCTCCTTTTTTTATGTACTCCCCGAGTTCACGGTATCCGGCCCTTTCGGCTTCCCTTATAACCAGAGAGGCGCACTCCCTTTCGGTCTTGCCCTCGTCCAGGCAGTGTTTATAGCGTTCTGAGATCTCAGAGAGCTCCCTGAGCTCATCTTCGCTGTATCCGTTCCATGTATAGTCAGTCATTTTTCTCCTCTTTACAGCAAAAATGCACAGTATTCACTGTACATTATAATACCATATTCACATAGTGTATCAAAACAATTGAGTACGGCGCAAATAATCGCAGGCCGGCATCATGCCTCCGCCATGGCTTCGGATGTTCCCAGTCTGTTGCTTATGAAATCCTCTATCTCCTCCGCGGGGATATCCAGAGCTATCGCAAGCTCGTTATACAGTATGTCTTCTGCCTTTTTCTTGTAATCGGCATCTGTCTTGATAAGCTTCTTGCCGTTTTGGGCAAGTCTCTGCGCCTTGCAGTATATCGTCTTGAGCATACGTATCAGCTCATCGCTCTGATGGGACGAGATCATCCGCTTGTAGTACTCGCCGAGGCTGCGGGGATCCATACCCGTGGTGGCGGGGTCTTCCTTGATCGAAGGGATACGGTCCACCAGTTCCAGCGCTTCTTCCCTGGAGATCACTCTCCTCACGTACAGATCGGATTCCACGGGGATAAACACCGTCTCAGGCCGCGTGACGGGCTTGAGAGTATAGTACAGCATGCCTTCCTCGAAGCCTTCGAGGGTGCCGACGGCAATGACTTTGCATACACCGGTATTCGAATAGACCACATAATCATCGACGCAGAACATGCCGTCAGCACCTCCTTTTTGCTGTTCTGGTATTATTGTATCATAAAAAATGCCCTATTTATCAAAAAAATTTCCCCCAATGGCGTCCAAAAGGTTATATCGGGAGCCCATTTATGGTAAACTGTGCGTAACAGAACTGTAACAAAGGGGCAATCATGGCATTCGGATTCAACCCGAGACTCACGGAAGCCGAGCGAAGTGACCGTAAGGTCAGGCGGCTTCTCAGAAAGCTTGACCGCCGCCAGAGGCTGATGGACCACGCCGCAGCGGAGAGGGCAAACAGGCAGAATACCGCTCTTGTCGATTCCTGCAGACAGCAGGGAGGCGTTTTCAATGCGCCCGAGACCGCCCCGGAGGATCTTGAAAGAAAGCCCGGCGCCGCCTTCAGGATCCGTTACTTCTTTTCCGAGCTCCTTTCCAGGATCGTCTCCTTCGGTGAGGCAAACAGGAAGAATCTTCTGTTTGCTTCCTACTGCCTGGCAGCGGCGCTCGTCGTTTTCGCCGTTTCCGGCTACCTGGTCTGCTATGATGTATACTTCAACGGCAACAGCCTCGGCACGGTCACCAGCCTGCCGGCAGTGGACAGAGCCCTGGACCGCTATCAGCAGGACCTGGTGGAGGAATACGATCTTCCTTCCATCTACTTTGAAAGGACCGTCACTTCGAGCATCGTCCTAAGGCTCAGCCATAAAAATGTTCTGAACTCCGATGACGTGTACGCGAGGCTCGCGGATCTGGATTTCCCCCTTTTCTGCAAGGGAGCGGTCATCACCATAGACGGCAAGGAAGCGATCAAGCTGGCATCCGCTGAGGACGCCAGGGAAGCCATCCAGCGCTTTACCGAGCTTTTCCGTTCTTCCCCGGAAAGCTGGTTCAAGCTCATAGACATCAAGGAGATCTCCACCCAGGAGACCCTTGGCATCACCGAAAAGATCATAGCCATCGGCTCCGATTATACAGTGGACGAGGCAGTCAGATATCTCTGCGGCCTGGCGGTGAACGGCCTCAACAACTATGAGGCTCCAGAAGACGCGAAAAAGGTCGTTGACTACTCCCTGGAAGCGGGCATCTCCCCGTCCCAGGGCCAGGGTTCCTCCCAGTCCCGCCCGGGATACGCAAACTACGACGCGGAGACCTTCTTCACCACCTCGGGGATCCCTTCCACTTCACTTATCTTCTCGGCGGACCTGACGCCCAAGTCGGAGGCGGACAACTCCCTCGAACTCAACCTGGTGGCGGTGGAGGAAGTGGATTACGAGACTGTGGTGCCCTTTGAGATAAAGGAATACGACAGCGACTATTACTACATAGGAGAGCTCTTTACCACCACCGTTGGCTCAAACGGCAGAAAAAAGGTACATTCCTACATCACCAGCGTCAACGGAATAATGGTCAGCGAAGAGATCATCGAGGAAGCCTATCTGAAGGAACCGGTGACGGAGATGAGGGCCAAGGGCACGAGACCCCTGCCCGCAGCATACGCCGAAGGCAGGTTCGTGGTCCCCACCACGGGACTTATCACTGATACATCCAGGGATTCCGGATCCCACGCTGGCTTTCACGCGGTGGATATCGCCAACAGGGAGGGGACCGGCATTTATGCGTCGGACTCCGGCACGGTGCTCAAAACGGAATGGGGGCACTATTCCTACGGCAACTACATCATCCTTGCCCATGCGGACGGATATCAGACGCTTTATGCTCATCTCAGCTACATCGGAGTATCGGAGGGACAGAGCGTAAAACAGCTTGAATTCATAGGAAGGATGGGAAGCACCGGAGATTCCACCGGGCCCCATCTGCACTTCGAGATTAAGATCAACGGCATATCCCAGTACCTGGGAGCTTACTTCGACTGCTTCGTATACGGAAGCCAGGTACACGTCGGACAGAGCAGCAATTCCAGCTATGATGACAAACCCATAGTGGAACCCGGAGGAACTACCGGCGGGGACAACACCGGCGGGGATAATACTGGCGGAGATAACACCGGCGGAGACAATACCGGCGGAGACAATAC
>CADBPP010000247.1 GCA_902796565.1 uncultured Eubacteriales bacterium
CCTTTTGGCCACGACACAGAGCGGCAAGGCAGATATCATAGCATCCAATCTGCAGTACACGCGGGAACGGGCGGAATCCATCAACTACTCTGATGTATATCTGGAGACGTATACCGGCGTTATGGTGGCAGATGACGGGACTGCGGCAGAAGAGTCCTCTGCACAGGTCAGCTGGCGCGATTATAATGGCAAAAAGATCGGCGTTCTCACCGGAACACCCCTGGAGGATATCGCCGCTGAGAATCTCCCGGACAGTGAATGTCTGTATTTTGATTCCTATCCGGACTTAAGTACTGCGCTTCTTGCGGGGAAAATCGATGCTTTCCTTGCGGACGAGCCCAATATCAAGATGATGCATTACGAACAGCCCGCGCTTGGTTATATCACAGATAAAATTACAAACCAGGATGTCAGCTTTGCTTTTCGGAAGGATGATGAGAAGGAAGCTGCACTGTGTGAAGAGTTTAATGATTTTCTGAATGAAATACGGGAAAACGGAACCCTTCAGGAAATCGATGAAATCTGGATGGGGACAGATGAGAGCAAAAAGCTGGTAGATATGTCTGACCTCTCCGGAGAAAAAGGAACGATCAGGGTCGTGACTACCGCTACCGATATGCCGTGGTCCTATATCAAAGATGGCAAAAATGTGGGCTACGATATTGATATTGTGGTGCGGTTCTGTCGGGACAGGGGGTATGCCTTGGAGCTTTCGGATGTGGATTTTTCCGGGCGTATTCCCTCCGTACAATCCGGGAAGTATGATTTCTGTACCGGCATGAATGTGACGGATGAGCGAAAAGAGCAGGTACTGTTTTCTGACCCCACATACAAAGGCGGCGTGGTGCTGGCGGTCCCTGCAGAGGATCTGGCTGCACGCGATAACACCGCAGGCAGTGAGCCTGCGTTTACGTCCTTTGAGGAACTGTCCGGAAAAACGTTATCCATGCTGACCGGTGCACCTTTTGAGGAACTGATCTCTTCCAAGGTGAAGGATGTAAAGGAATTTACCTATTATCAGAGCATGCCGGATATGGTCCTGGGAGTAAAGTCCGGAAAAACGGATGCGGGCCTCATGAATAACGCAGTAGCAGCGCTTGCCGTCAACAAAGATCCGGAGATCGCGATCTTTCCGGAAAGTCTCGGGGAGACTGCGTTCGGACTGGCTTTCGCAAAAGGCGATGACAGGTGCGGGCTCTGGCAGGAGGCATACGAAAAGATTCCGGCAGATACCAAAACGGCGCTGTGGGAAAAATGGACAGGTGCCGATGACAGCGTAAAAACCGTCCCCAAACAGGACTGGCCCGGAGAAAACGGAACCGTAAAGGTCGCTGCCTGTGATGCATTGGAGCCCATGAGCTATGTCGGTGCCGACGGGCAGCTCCTGGGACTTGATATTGAGACGATCCTTCTGATCGCGAAAGAGCTTGATATGCATGTGGAATTTATGCCCATGGACTTTTCGGCGGTGCTGGCGTCCATCGGCTCAGGCAAGGCAGATATCGGATGCGGTTCCATCGTAACAACGGATGAGCGCAGGGAAACGATGGATTTTGTCGAATATCAGGAGGCAGCGTTTGTGCTGATCGTGCGTGCAAAAGGTGCTGTGAGCGGGGGGAATACGTTTTTTGACAGTGTTAAGGACAGCTTTTACAAGACCTTTATCCGGGAGGACAGATATAAGCTTTTCGTGCAGGGAATACTGACAACGCTGATTATCACATTTCTGTCCATCCTTTTGGGTACGGTGCTCGGATTTGGGATCTTTATGGGCTGTCGCAGAGATAATAAAATATTGAATGGACTTTCAGGCTTCTTTATATGGCTGGTGCAGGGAATGCCTGTCGTAGTGCTTTTGATGATCCTGTATTACATTATTTTTGCAAAGGCTCAGCTGAGTGGAACTGTGGTCGCGGTCATTGCATTTACCCTTGTGTTCGGATCCGGCGTGTTTGGCATGCTGAAGATGGGCGTGGGTGCGATCGACAAAGGCCAGACAGAGGCGGCGCTTGCTCTCGGATATGGGGATATCCATTCGTTTTTCCGAATCATCCTTCCGCAGGCAGTTCCTCATTTTCTGCCGTCCTACAAGGGTGAGGTGGTTTCGCTGATCAAGGCGACCGCTATTGTAGGTTATATTGCCGTACAGGATCTGACCAAGATGGGAGATATCGTAAGGGGCAGGACCTATGAAGCGTTTTTCCCGCTGATTGCGGTGGCTGTCATCTATTTTATCCTCGGAGGACTGCTCACCTTTATCGTAGGCAGAATAGAGACGCGGATCAATCCAAAACGCCGAAAAAGGGAGGAAATCTTAAAGGGGGTGAAGACCCATGATTGAGATCAAAAACCTGAAAAAAGAATATCCGAACGTTACTCCCTTAAAGGATGTCAGTGTGACGATCCATGAAGGGGATGTCATCTCCGTGATCGGTCCCTCGGGAACGGGAAAGTCAACGCTGATCCGATGCATGAACCTGCTGGAAACGCCGACTTCCGGACAGATCATCGTAGACGGAAAGGATATCACGGCAAAGGGGGCAGATGTAAAGAAGATCAGGCAGAATATGGGGATGGTGTTCCAGTCCTTTAATCTGTTCGGGCATCTTACCGTGATAGAGAATCTGATGCTTGCGCCGATGGATCTTCTGGGGAAAAGCAGACAGGAAGCCTATGACAAGGGAATGGAGCTTCTGAAACGGGTAGGTCTTGCCAATAAAGCGCTAAACTATCCGGATGAGCTTTCCGGCGGTCAGAAGCAGCGTGTCGCGATTGCGAGAACGCTGGCTATGGACCCGGATGTGATCCTTTTGGATGAGCCGACTTCGGCGCTGGATCCTACGATGGTGTCAGAAGTACAGGCCGTCATAAGAGATCTGTCAAAGAGCGGAAAGACGATGCTGATCGTGACGCACGAGATGAATTTTGCGAGAAGCATTTCCAACCGTGTGTTTTATATGGATGAGGGCGGGATCTATGAGGACGGGACGCCGGAAGAGATCTTCGATCATCCGAGCAGGGAACTCACGCGGAGATTTATCAAGAAGCTCAAGGTGTTTGAGACCGTCATCGACAGCAAAGATTACGATTTTATTGGTTTTGGCGCAGAGCTTGACCGGTATCTGATGCAGAATGACGTGCCGGGCGAAGTGAAATACCGCATACGGCTTGCCATCGAAGAGCTGGTACAGCAGATCCTTCTGCCGATATACGAGGAGCCTTTTATCCGGATCACAGCAGAGTATTCCTCCGAAAGCGGGGAATGCGGGATTATTGTCTCCTATAAGGGCGAAGCATTTGACATAAAGGACAGTGACAATACGCTGTCGCTCTCTTTGCTTCAGAATACAGCAAAGAAGATCGAGTACAGCTTTGATGAAGGAAGCGATGAGCCCAATCGGATCCGCATTCTCATCAGAAATGGCGGGATGAGGTAACGCTGAAAGTAAAGAAATCATTCCGGCTGAAGGGGACAGGGAAGCTGTTGATTTCACAAAAACTTCACAAAAATGTTAGCACTCACTCTTGATTACGGTTGTGGTCGGTTTAACAGCCCCTGTCATGGCTTATGTGGTGGTATCCGGAGAAGAGGGGCACAATATGTAGTATGGAGAATATGAGGCCGCTGTCGGAATTGACGGCGAACTGCTGGCGGGCTCGCTGCCCAGAAAACAGCTGAAAATTGTGACCGGCTGGCTGGCATTCCATGAGGAAGAGGCGTACCGGGCATGGAATCTGGCTGTTAAAGGCGAACACTTCGATAAGATCCCGCCGATGTAAAGGAGTGATTTGAATGTATATTAAGGACGATATTTGTTATGCAGGAAGACTGGAAGAGGGGATCCGTGTTACGGAAGCGAAGCCGCTCAGAGGGCAGATGCTCCTTGTGACATTCTCGACAGGCGAGAAACGTCTGCTTGATACCTCTTTGCTCGAGGGAACCGCATTTCAGGCGTTGAGAGATGAGAAGATCTTCAAGAACATAGAATTGTTTCATGGTGTCATTACCTGGAACAATGGAGAGATCGATATTGCTCCGGAAACAGTCTATCAGGAAAGCTATGCTTATGAATGTGATGCGGTGTAAGGACTTTAAATAACAGAGAAAGAGGCATGCATGAAAGGATATATGACGGCGCAGGAAACAGCTGAAAAATGGGGGGTCACTGTCCGGCAAGTACAGATTCTCTGTAAAGAAGAACGCATTGCCGGTGCGGAGCGGATGGGAAAGATCTGGATCATTCCTGAAGATGCACCAAAACCGACTCGAAATAAAGCCAGGTCAATGAAGATTGCAGTTGTATGATGACAATATACCGTAAGAGAGGACGCCGCCTGAGGTTATCAGGCGGCGTCCTCGTAGAATTTTATAACAGGTGACTCCAAATGGATCGAGAAATAATGCAACGATGGAATAAATGGCTCAAAAAATCGTTGACGTTTAAACAGTGAACTATTATTGCACGTTTGTGCTGAGAGAATGGTTGAAAGGGATTCACAGAAAGAATTGTATACACGGAGTATTCGAATCTTTATTGGATTTATTAAGTGGACTTTGCTCAGTTCTTGTGGTAGACATTAATTGTCGTTACAAAACCATTACCCGAGGAGAGGAGGGAGGCCGCCGTGCAGAATGACGATACTCTATACC
>CADBPP010000248.1 GCA_902796565.1 uncultured Eubacteriales bacterium
CGGATCCGAAAGTATCTCCTGATAACCGGTCATGGATGTGTTGAATACGATCTCCAGTATCTTTTCGCTGTCCGAACCGAAGGAATACCCGTAGTATTCCTCACCGTCCTCCAGTATTATCTTTCTGTCAGGTACTCTGACCATAGCCCTGCCCCCTCTTTCCCTCATGTGAAAAGAAAAAAGGCGTCTTAGAGCATTGCTCAAAGACACCTTTGCCTTTTATGGCTGAATTATACTCCCGCGCATTTCACGTGTCAAGCGTAAATTGCCCGTGACGGGTCACGTCAGTCCTTCCCGGGACCCTGTTCCTCCAGGACCTTTCTGAACTGGGTCTCATACAGTTCCCGATACAGGCCTCCCTCTGCCATGAGCTCTTCATGGCTTCCGGTCTGAACGATCCTTCCGTCGTCTATGACGATGATGCTGTCTGCTTCCAGGATCGTGGAGAGCCTGTGGGCTATCACGATGCTGGTGCGGCCCTTAAGAACCTTGTCCACTGCCTCCTGGATAACGTTCTCGCTGATGGAATCCAGGGCGCTGGTGGCTTCGTCCAGTATCAGGATGTCGGGATCCTTCAGGATCGTCCTGGCCAGGGATATGCGCTGCTTCTCTCCTCCGGAGAGCTTGAGGCCCCTGTTTCCCACCTGGGAATCATAGCCCTCTGGCTGGGAGATTATGAAGTCATGTATATTTGCTATCCTGCATGCCTCCTCCAGCTCCTCCTGGGTCGCTGAGGGCTTCGCATACAGCAGGTTCTCCCTTATGGTGCTGTTGGACAGGTAAGCCTCCTGGGTCACTACGCCGATCTTTTCCCTGAGATATTTCAGTTCGATCTGCTTCACGTTGATGTGGTCTATCGTGACCTCTCCCTTATCCACGTCGTACAGCCTCGGGATCAGGTTCACCAGGGTTGATTTTCCGCTTCCGGAAGGCCCCACCACGGCGTACATCTTTCCTCCGGGGATGGTCACGTTGATGTCCTTCAGTACCGGATTCTCCCCGTCATAGCTGAACCACACATCCCTGAAGGTGATGTCGCGGTCCTTGAGGATGGGCCTCAGGGGGACTTCCGCGTCGGTCAGGGGATTGGTCCTGTCGAGATAATCGAAGATCCTGTTGAAAAGGGCGATGCTCCTGGTGAAGCTTATGCCTATGTTCAGAAGGGATGTCACGGGGTTGTACAGCCGGTTTATGAGGGCGATGGTGGCGGTTATCGTTCCAACGGTGAGACCGCTTCCCGGCACCTTCATGAGGATGTAGCCTCCGGCCAGATATATGAACATGGGCCCGAGCTGGGTCAGTATGCCCATGATGGCTCTGAACCACTGTCCGCTGCGCTGCTCTTTCAGTGTTATCTTCGTAACATCGTCATTGAGCTTCTCGAACTTTTTATATTCGGCTTCCTCCCTGGAAAAGAGCTTTACCAGAAGGGAACCGGAAACGCTCAGGGTCTCGTTGATGTGCTGATTCAGCTCGTCCTTCTTTTCCTGGTTGGCCAGAAGGAGCCTGAAACGTGTCATTCCAACGTTCCTGGAAGGCACCACGAGAAGGGGCAGCACCACTATCCCCACCAGGGCGAGCAGCCAGTTCATCGTGAACAGGGCGACTACGGTGGTGACGATGGTGGCGACATTGCTGGCCACCGACGTGAGGGTGCCGGAGATGACTCCGCTGACTCCGTTCACGTCGCTTTCCATCCTGGTTATGATGTCGCCCTGTTTCTCCGTGGTAAAGAATGAATGGGGCATGTACTGGAGATGGCGGTACATCTCATTCTTCATGTCGTAAATGATCTTCTGTGAGATGTAAGCGTTTATGTATGTTTCCAGGATGCCTATGAAGTTGGAGATGCACATGGTGGCGAAGGCCATCAGCACGAGCTTGATCAGAAGCTCGAAGTCCTGCTTGATAAGGGCCTCGTCCACGATCTTTCCCGTTATCACGGAGGGCAGGAGCCCGAAGATCGCGGCGGCGATGATCGCCGCGAACACCATGATGAACTGGAACACGTAGGGTTTAAGGTATGAGAGTATCCTTTTGATGAGAGGCCAGCTGACCTGAGGCTTCTCCTTATTTGTCATCTCCTCCAGAAATCCCCGCATCCCTCTTCCCATACCGGGACCGCTCATAAGGCGTTACCCCTGAAGTCCGTCGGCCTGGCGCTGCATGTTCTCCACAACGATGTCGTAAATATCTCCTTTTGTCGCGCAGTACTCCAGGACCTTCCACGGAGTATTGGTATGGTAATGGATCTTGATGAGAGTGTCTCCTCCCACCGCCAGAAGGCTGTCTCCTTCGATGTTGTCGCGGATGTAGTCGTTGATCTCGTCTTCGTCGAGACCTTCACCCGTGATAAGAAGCTGTGTGTCAAATTTGAATTCCAGCATGAATATATCCTCCTTGATACTGAGATTTTAACACAAACCTGTTCATTGAACCCATTGCTTATAATATAATTAATGCTAACTTCATGTCGATTGAAAGGGAAAACGCCATGTCTATCGAAAATGTCAGGGAATATCTCAAACGGTTTTCAAAGGATAAGGACATACTGGAATTCGATTCCTCCTCCGCCACCGTCAGCCTTGCCGCGGCGGTACTGGGAGTCGGGGAGGGGAACATCGCCAAGTCCCTGTCCCTGGACCTTAAGGGGGACACGGTGCTGGTCATCTGCGCAGGGGACAGAAAGATCGATAACCATAAATTCAAGGAGTGTTTCGGCACCAAGGCGAAGATGCTGCCCTTCGATGAGACTCTGGAACGCACCGGCCACATGGCGGGGGGAGTGTGCCCCTTCGCCCTCAAAGAGGGGGTAAGAAGCTATCTCGATGTGAGCCTTAAGGATTTCGAGAACGTCTATCCCGCCTGCGGAAGCCCCAACAGCGCCATAAAGCTGACTCCGGACGAACTGGAGAAGATCTGCGAGAACTTCAGCGGATGGGTTGACGTCGCGGTCAGAAAGGCCCAGGACTGAACGGCGATCCCGCAAAAGCGGACAACGGCATATGAAAAGGCTCTCCCGAAATGGGAGAGCCTTTTTAAGGCGCGGGATATTACCCGCGTATCTTTCTGTTTATCAGTCTGATACATTCCGCGTCGGAGCCGCAGCAGCCTCCCAGGACCCTGATGCCTCTGCGGTAGATCTCCGTGATTCCCTCGGAGAATTCCTCCGCGCTCATATCGTAGGAGGTGCCCTCAGCTGTCTTCACCGGCTGCCCCCTGTTGGGCTTCGCGTAGACCGCCATGTCGCAGCCTTCTCTGAGCTTTAAGGCCATGGGCAGCATCGCCGCCGGGTCCAGGGTGCAGTTTATCCCGGCGCAGAGGATGTCGGAGCCGTTCACGGTATCGATGTAATCCTCCAGTCTGTCGCCGAACCATGTGCGGCCGTTCTCCCTCACGCTTATGGATGAGAAGAGGGGCAGGGATGAGGCCGCCTTCGCCGCTTTTATGCAGGCTCTCAGATCCGACAGGCTGGTGAGGGTCTCCACCACGATGAGGTCCGTGCGGTCATTCCCCGCTTCGATCAGTGTGATGTAATGCTCGTAGGCTTCTTCCTCCTCCATTCCGGAAGGGGAAAGGTCCAGAGCCACGAACTTATCGTTCATGCCCTCCCTGGCTTTGTCCGCTATGTCTATGGCGGCGTTCACCAGCTCGCCTATGCTCACACCGTAGCGCTGCGCCTTGGCTGCGCTCAGGTCGAAGGTGTTGGTGAATACCATGTCGCTTCCCGCTTCAAAGTACCCCTTCTGGATCTTTTCTATTACTCCGGGAGCGTCCAGGTTCAGCTTCAGGATGTCATCGGCGGGATATCCCATTCCCATCACGACAGCCCCCATGGAGCCGTCAAGACATACGAAATCTCTCTGCAGCAGTTCTTTCACGTTCATTTTATCACCTTGTCAAGATTGAGGATGACCACTGTCGCCAGGAGCCAGCAGTAAGCGGCAAAGCTCATGAGGGAGCCGTCCCTTACCACCTTCCTGAACAGCTGGATGGAGAGATAGCCCACCACCAGAGCAGTGACGAAGCCCGCCAGCACCGGTACGATGGATATCTCCCTGATGGCATCGGCGATATCGCCGATCTTCAGCACCACCGATCCGAGGATGGTGGGCAGCGAGAGCATGAAGGAGAATTCCAGCGCGTCTTCCTTTTTCAGACCGACGCACAGGCCTCCCAGCATCGTGGTTCCGCTGCGGGTAAGTCCCGGCATTATGGCGCACATCTGGAAAAGCCCGGTGACGAAGGATTTAGGCAGGGTCAGGGAATCGATCCCCTTCGTGTTCCTCATGCCTATACGTTCCGCCGCCAGAAGGACGAATCCGGTGACTATGAGCATCACGCATACCATCGTGACGTTGGAGAACATCGACTCAAACAGGTCGTCGAAGAGGACTCCCACGATCCCTGCGGGTATGCAGCCCACGACGATGCAGAAGATGTACTTTCTGTAGGTTATGTCCCTTATGCGGGCGCCTCTTCCGCGGAAGATGTCCGCTATCATCAGGAAGAATTCCCTTATGAGACCGAACACCGTCTCATGATACGCCGCGATCACGGCGAACAGCGTCGCCAGATGCAGAAGGACGTCAAAGGCCAGATTGTTTTCGGTTATGCCGAAGATCGCCTGGGTAAGCACCAGATGGCCAGAACTGGAAATGGGGAGAAATTCGGCGGCTCCCTGTACGAAGCCCAGTATGATCGCTTCAATTATACTCATCCTAAAAAACCTCTGTTTTTATATTTGTCTCAGCGGTCCACCACCGCTTTTGTCTTCCAGCCTCCCTGGAAGAATCTTGCCATTGAAAAGATCGAGCACCCCAGCCATCCGCAGGGTATTGCCCACGCGATGCCCATGAAGCCCATGCCGAAGCCGAGGGCGAACACATACGCCATGACGGTCCTGGTGATGAGGTCCGCGAACATGGAGAACATCGCGAACATAGAGTCTCCGGAACCTCTGAGGAACGCCACGAATCCCTCGAAGAGGGCGTGCAGGAAGATCAGGGGCGCCCATCTGCGCATGAAGGCCGCTCCGATGAGGATTACCTCGGTCTCGCTGCTCTTTATGAAGAGCGTCATGATGTTGGGCCCGAAGGCGTATATCACCACCGACATGCACAGGGAAATGCCCACCGCCAGGAGGTCGGAATACAGAAGGCCCTTCCTGGCCCTCTTCAGATCTCCGGCTCCTATGTTCTGTCCCACGAATATGGAGAACGCCTGGGCAATGCTGCCCATGGGAAGGTTGCACAGTCCCTCCATCTTGCTGGCGGCGGTGTAGGCCGCGATGCTCACGGCTCCGTAGGTGTTGATCAGGCTCTGTACGAATACCATACCCAGGCCCGTGATGCTGGACTGGAGCCCCGCGGGGATGCCAAGCCTCACGATGGAGGAAAGGAGCTTTCTGTCAAAGACGAACTCGCCCTTGCCGAAATGGAAGTAATCCATCTTTCTGGATGTGTATATCAGACACAGCACCACCGATACAGCCTGGGCCAGCACCGTGGCTATGGCGACTCCCGCCACCGCCAGGTTAAGCTTTATGACGAAGAACAGGTCTCCCGCTATGTTCAGCAGAGAGGAGATCACAAGGAAGATCAGCGGGGTCGTGCTGTCGCCCATCGCCCTCAGAAACGATGCGAAGAAGTTGTACATCACCAGGAAGATGACTCCGAGAAGGAAGATCCTGAAGTAGGCGAGGGAATCCGCCAGTATCTCCTGGGGGACCTTCACCCAGTGCATGATGTTCGAGGATATGGATTCGCTCACCACGGTGATTATCAGTGCCGCCGTGACGAGCAGCGTTATGGTCGTGGAAATGGCCGCCTTGATGCGGTCATGCTTGCCCGCGCCCACCAGCTGGGCCACCACCACACTGGCTCCCGTGGTGAAGCCTGAGGCCACGCCCACCAGTACCATGGAGATGGTCGCGGTGGAACCCACCGCCGCCAGGGCGTTGGCTCCCACGTAGCGTCCCACTATGATGGAGTCCACCATGTTGTACAGCATCTGGAACACGCTGCCTATGAAGATGGGGAGCGCGAAGGGAAGTATCCTGCCAAGTATCGGACCCTTGGTCATATCGGCTTTTTTTCTGTTCATACTTATCATCCTGTCTTTGATTCAATTAAACTTTATTATATCACAATTCCCTGATCATACGCCTAAAGTGATAGCGTTGAGAAAAAAAGAGGGACAGAAAATCCATCCTGTTGGGCCTTATGGATATATTTGGGCCCCGGGTGATGCTATAATGGTGCCATGGAAGAAGACAGGACGCTGGAATTCTTTTCCGGCAGCGAACAGGATACGAAAAGACTGGGAGAAGCCCTGGCCCGGTCCCTCGGCAGTGGAGATGTGATACTCCTGCGAGGCGATCTGGCGGCGGGGAAGACCGCCCTTGCCAGGAGCATCTTTTCCGCGAGGGGGTTCGAAAAGGGTTTTTGTTCCCCCACGTTCTCGATAGTCAATATCTACGAGGATCATGGAGCCTCTGCCGTCCATGCCGATCTTTACAGGCTCTCTGACGCGGAGGAGCTGGTGTATACCGGATTTTACGACATCCTCCCGGACGCTGATATCGTCGTCGTGGAATGGCCGGAGCTGATAGAGGACGAGCTGGGGGATAACTCCACCGTGATAGACATAGACATACTGCCTGAGGAGGGAAAGAGGATGTTTCGGATCTGTGCTCCCGACGAACGGACGTACCTCAGGCTCAAGGAGGAACTGAATGCTGATACTGGCCGCTGATACATCCACCCAGGCCGCGAGCGTCGCGGTGGGGGATGAGAACAAACTCTACGGTGAGATATACACCGACATAAAGCTCAAGCACTCCGAAAGGCTCATGTTCCTGGTGGACGACCTTCTGCGGAACATAGGTATGAAGATAGGCGACATCGGCATGTTCGCGGTGACCGTGGGGCCCGGTTCCTTCACCGGGATAAGGATCGCCATGGCGGCGGTTAAGGGCCTCAGCCAGAGCGCGGGAAAGCCAATAGCCGGCATATCCTCACTGGAGTGCTGCGCCCTGGGCAGCGCTCCCTCAGAGGGAGAATGCGTCTGGCCCATACTGGACGCCCAGCGCAGCGATGTCTATACCGCCCGGTTCGAAAACAGGGACGGACGCATCATAAGAACGGAGGAAGACAGGATCATGAGCATTGAAGAGCTCGGGGAGAAGGTAAGTTCCTCCCCTTCGAAATGCGTGATCTGCGGAGACGCGGTGTTTCGCTTCCGGGATACGATCTCCTCATGGGAGAACGCCGTGATCGCCCCTGCGGAGAAGCTGCTGCCCCGCGCCTCGAGCCTCATCGCCCCGGCACTTGAGATGAGCCGGGAGGGGAAGCTCATCGACTGTATGAACATAGTGCCAGTCTATCTCAGACGCTCCCAGGCGGAAGCCGACCTGGAAAAGAAAAAATGCTGATAATGCTCAGAAGATCTTCGGCCTCCGACATCGGGGACATGCTGGGGATCGAGAAAAGATGTTTTTCATCCCCCTGGTCGATGCCCTCCCTGATGTACCATATCCTCCATCCCAGGGCCCTGTCCCTGACTGCCGTGATCAGAGGGCAGACGGCGGGTTATGTGATGGCCCACGACGAGGGAGAGGATCTTCATGTGACGAATCTGGCGGTGGATCCCGAATTCCAGAGGATGGGAGCCGCGGACTTCATGATGAGGAGCATCATCTCCCTGTCGGAGAAGGAAGGCTTCCACCGCATCGTGCTGGAGGTCAGGGAGTCCAACGAGGCCGCCCTTTCCCTTTACCGCGGCCTGGGGTTCGCGGTATACGGCCGCTCCGAGGGATATTATGACGATACCGGGGAGGCGGCCCTTCTGATGGAAAGGAGAAACGTATGATCAGGAAGACCGCATCTTTTCTCCTTTGTTCGTTCGCGGCCCTGCTGATCGTTTTCATTGCATCCTTCGCTGCCGTCAGGGTGCTGCTCTCGTGGGACAGCTTCTTCGAAGCGGCCTTTCTTGCCGAAGACGCTGCCGCGTCCACCGGCATAGCTTTGGAGGAACTGATGGAGGTGCACCGGGTCACTGCGGCCTTTGTCAGGGGGGAGGATGTTTTGCTGGATATCGTATGCGAACGCTTCGACGGTCCCATAGAATTCTACAAGGAAGACGAGAAGAGCCATCTTGGTGACGTGAGGGATGTGTTCTCCGCGCTGGGAGGATCCTTCCGGATCTCATGCGTTCTTGCTGCCTGCATTTTTGCCGGTTCGCGGATCCTCCTTAAGGGGAGGATCTCCCGTTACCTGAAGCTGACATCAGTTCTCGGCATCGTTTACACAGCCTTCGGTTCGTTCATGTTCGACCCGCTGTTCACCGTGCTGCACAGAGTGCTGTTCCCCGGCGGGAACTGGGTGTTCTATCCCGACATAAGCCTTATGGTGAACCTGTATTCCGAAGGGGTGTTCATCCGCTGCGGGGCGCTCATCGCGTCCTTCATCCTTATCGCTGAAGGGCTTCTTTGGCTTACCGCCGCCATAATTGAAAAAAGAGGAAAAAAGAATTGGAAAAAGACATAAGGATACTGGCAATCGAATCATCCTGCGATGAGACCGCGGCTTCCGTTTCCGTGAACGGCGAGATCCGCTCGAACATCATCGCCTCACAGATAGACATCCACCGCCTTTACGGAGGCGTGGTGCCGGAGATAGCCTCCCGCAACCATCTATTGAACATCTCGGCGGTGGTGGAGCACGCAGTGGCCGAAAGCGGCCTTTCCCTCGAAGACATGGACTGCGTCGCCGTGACCCACGGTCCCGGCCTGGTGGGGGCTCTTCTGGTGGGCGTATCCTATGCCAAGGCCCTCAGCTATTCCCTGGGCTGCCGCTTCATGGGAGTCAACCACATGCAGAGCCACATCAGCGCATGCTTCCTGGCGGGGGCCCGTCCTCCCTTCATCTGCCTGGTGGTCAGCGGGGGACACACCATGATCGTGAACGTGAAGGACTATACGGAATTCGAGCTTCTGGGCACCACCAGGGACGACGCCGCGGGAGAGGCCTTCGACAAGGTCGCCAGGGTCATGGGACTGGAATATCCCGGAGGAGCCAAGCTGGATGAGCTGGCGGAAAAGGGAGACCCCTTCAGCATCAGCTTCCCCCTTGCCATGCTGGGTGAGGACAACTACGACTTCAGTTTCAGCGGCCTTAAAAGCGCTGTGCTCAGCCACCTGAACACCATGAAGATGAAGGGCGAGGAGTATAAGAAGGAGGATGTGTGCGCTTCCTTCCGCCGCTGCGTGGTGGAGATCCTGACAGAGAAGACCGTGAAGGCCGCCCTCAGTACCGGCGCTGAGCGCATCTCCGTATGTGGGGGCGTCGCCTGCAACAGCCTCCTGAGGAGGGAACTTTCGAGAAAGGCCGCGGAGAACGGAATGAGCTTTTACGTGCCCGAACGGGTCTACTGCTCCGACAACGCCGCCATGGTGGCCAGGGCGGCCTACCACAAGTACCTGAAGGGGGAGTTCTCGGATCTGTCCCTGAACGCCAGCCCTTCGCTGATGCTGTGAATACTGCTCCGGTCCTGCCGGAGCTTTTCGTATTAAAGGGATATTATTTTTGAATATCTTTGAGGGTCCCCGATGGTATGCCGTGTTGAAGTGGTATAATATTACAAATGGGGAACTGTCCCCGTAAATTTCGAAGAAAGGAGGAAACGAAATGGAGAGCAAAAACAGATTTCAGAAGCTGTTCCGGATCCTGTACCTTTTATTGGGCTTTATCTTCGGCTACCAGCTGGGCGTGAGCCTTTACGGCGCCTCCTGGTTCCAGAATCTTATACCGGACAGTTTTTCACCGGTCATCGCCTCCGTCCTGACGAGGGGCGTGTGCGCCGCTATGGGCGCCGTGGCGTTCAACCTTCTGATCCCCACCCTGGAAAAGGGCTTCGAGAGGTATTCCCTTGACTGGATAAGACAGATAAGGAAGATCTCACCCGTCATCGTGGCGGAAAGGATCCTCGCGATGATAATCGGCCTTATCATGGCGTCCCTCATCAGCTCGCCCATCTACAAGCTCGATCTTTTCATCTCTGTCAAGGTCATCCTGGTGGTGCTGATCTACGCCGCTGTCATATACTTCGTGAACATGCTGTGCGCCAACGTGGAGCAGGACGTGGAATCGTTCTTCAACAACATCTTCTCCCGCTTCAACTTCAAGGCATCGGCGGAGAAGAAGGATGACGATTCGAAGAACGCTTCTGCGAAGCTGGGCAAGAGAAAGAACCAGCAGATCCCGAAGATACTGGATACCAGCGTGATCATCGACGGAAGGATAAGCGACATACTGGCGACGGGATTCATCGACGGTCCCGTGGTCATACCCTCCTTCGTCGTGGAGGAGCTGCAGTTCGTGTCCGATTCGGCGGATCCCATCAAGCGCAACCGCGGCAGAGCGGGCCTTGATCTGGTGAATGCCCTCAAGGACATCGCTGAATACGACGTGGTGATACTGGACAAGGATTATCCCGATCTTACAGAAGTGGATTCAAAGCTCATACGCCTTGCGAAGGACCTCAAGGGGAAGGTCATCACGAATGACTACAACCTCAACAAGGTCTCCGAGATACAGGGCATCAGCGTGCTGAACATCAACGATCTTTCCAACGCGGTGAAGACCGTGGTGCTCCCGGGGGAGAAGCTCAAGGTGCATATCCTCAGGGAAGGGAAGGAAAACAACCAGGGCATCGCTTATCATGAAGACGGCACCATGGTGGTGGTGGAAAACGGAAAGAGCCTCATAGGCAGGGACATCGCCATCGAGGTCACCAGCGTGCTGCAGACTTCCGCGGGCAGGATGATCTTCGCAAAGCCCGTAAAATGACGGTTTTGTAAGTACGCTTCCGCATTGCGCGGGAGCGTATTTTCGAATACCAAGGAAATAATTCTGTTAAACCGCCCCTTCCGGCTGTATAATATCCATGAGAGGACAGTCATGAAAAAAGCTCTTAGCATAATGGTTTTCATAGTTTTTCTGAGCGCAGTGCTGTCTCCCGCCGCAGCTGCCTTTGCCGCGGGAGAGTATACCGTGGATAAAGCCAACACGGACGGAAGCTATACCAACCTGGATTCCTTTTCCACCTACGACGGTGCCTACAGATATTTCTCGTCGAGCTCCGACAGGGATACGGTACTGAGGAACGCTTCGGGAAAGGTCATAGCCATGAAGGAGGGAATGGCGGTCACAGATTCCAGCGACGCCACGCTCCTTTTCTCATCGACCCTCCAGGGAGGCATCCCCGCCTACTGCCAGAACGGAGTGGCGTGCTACTACATATCCACCGACGCGGGACAGAACGCCACCATCAGCGTGGCGGGCTTCAGGGGAAGCTGCCCGGTTTCGAATCTCATCCTTATCCCCTCCGCCTTCGTGTACCCGAGAAAGACCGGGGAGAGGGCGAACCGCTATGAGTTCGACTGCTACGTATCCGAGAACGGGGACCTGGTGCACTACATCTCCCTGTACAACTGGGGAAGGGACGTCACCGACTTCTACGAGCTCCCCCTGGACAAGGCGCCCTCCTTCATGGAGGAGCATGTGAGGTATTATTCCCTGGACGGCATCCACTACTATCTGGATCCCTATGAGGCCGTCAGGGGGGAGAACCTAAAGGGCACCCATTACATCTATTACGATCTTCTTTCCTTCAGGACCAAGACGTGCTACTCCGCCCAGGAGATCAACGCCTACATAGCCTACAAGGATTCCATCTACAACTACTACCACGACAGCGTGTATCTCAACAATGCCCAGGCGTTTCTGAACGCCCAGGAGCTCTACGGGATCAACGCCCTGATGGAGCTGGCCTTCGCGGACCATGAATCCGGCTACGGCACCAGTGACATAGCTCTGGACAAGAACAACATCTTCGGCATCAACGCAGTGGATTCCGCGGCGTATTCCAACGCCACCTACTACACCAGCGTCACCAGCTGCATACTGGAGCATTCCAGGTACACCCTTTCCCAGGGCTATCTGGACGCCTACGCGTATATAGACTATTCCAGGGGCTACGGCTACTACAGCGTCAGCGGAGAGGATTACGACTGGATAGACTACTATACCGGCGACTCCAGATATTTCGGCACGAACCTGGGCAACAAGCAGTACGGCGTGAACGTCAAGTACGCGTCGGATCCCTGGCACGGCGAAAAGATCGCATCCAAGGTCTATGCCTGCGACAAGTACCTGGGAGGAAGGGACTACGGCAGATATACCATAGGGGTCACGAACTGCATAACCTATGTCTACGCCCGTCCCGACACCTCGTCCTGGAGGGTGTACAAGTATTCCTCCAGGGATCCGGGCCGCAGCGGCGGATGGCTCAGCGAGGGCCCGGTGGGCATGCCGGTGGTGATATTGGGGGAGGAAGGCGACTTCTACCTCATCCAGTCCGATATGCCCATGAATTCCGACGGTCTCGCCAGCTATCTGTGGGACTACGATTACCAGCTCTCCCGGGGCTACGTGCTCAAGTCCGACGTGGACGTGGTCTATACCGCCGGCACCATCCCGGTGCTGAACTCGGACCTCACCGATGTGAACTCGCCCACCTACGATATATCCCTAACCGATCAGGCTGTGACCAACATATCCGCCAATACATCCATAGCGGACTTCATGGCCGCCTTCGACAACGGCTCCGTCAGGGTGTTCAGCGCGGGCACCGAGGTGGAGGACGGTCTGGTGGGCACGGGCATGAGCATCAAGCTCTACGACGAGGAAGGCGTCTACAACACCACCTATGTGGCGGCCGTCACCGCCGATCTTAACGGGGACGGGCGCATCACTTCCACCGATATAGTCATCCTGGCCAGGTATCTGGCGGGCTCGACACAGCTTGAAGGGGCGTTCCTCATCGCCGCCGACATCAACGGCAGCGGCGGAGTGAGCTCCACCGACATAGTCTTCCTGGCAAGGCATCTTGCGGGGATAAGACTGATCCAGTAGGAGGGAAAAATGAGAGAGAATACAAGGCGGGCCCTTTGCCTGGCTCTGTGCGTCATGATGATCCTGTTCATGGCTCCGTACCGGGCACTGGCTTACGACAGCTTCAATACCTACATCAGCACCGTCACGGAGATCACGGAGGGACAGACCTTCACCGTCACGTTCTCCTTTTCTTCGTCCTACGC
>CADBPP010000249.1 GCA_902796565.1 uncultured Eubacteriales bacterium
ACGGTCACGCCGCCGACCATGTCGTTCACGGTGTTGATCATGCCGAGATCCGAAGCCAGATAGTGGTCGATCTTGAGGCCGCACAGTACGTTGCTGACTGCTTCCGTCATCTTTTCGCAGCTTCCGTAGTAGCCGTCCCCGTTCGGGAAGGCCAGCGTCAGGTGGTCGATGCCGGTATAGCTGAAGCTTCCGTCCGGGTGGACGTGGTCGATGACGGTCATCGTATCGCGCGGGACCAGGAAGACCTTCACCTTGTTGCGGGCGGTGTCCTGGGCCGCGAGGAAAATACCGTCGCACTGCCCCGCTTCGTAGGTCCAGCGCTGCTCGGTCATATCGGTATGCCGGTCCACGCCCATGAGCAGGACGGCCTTGACGTAGGTATTCCTGCGGTATTTCTTTCCGCGGTACTCCACCGTCCCGTCCGGAAGCTCGTGCCAGAGCGCCTTCTGGCGCATGCTGGCCACATAGAAGCTCATGTGGGTGTCGTCGTAGGGAAAACGGAGTCCTTCGCCCTCGATGGGTGCCGGCGCCTCGGTCTCGACGACGGCGGCTGCGGTTACGGTCTCTCCGTAATAGCGCATCTCTTCGTCGCCCTGCGACTGTCTTAAGACGATCACGAACGCGGCCGCGGCGATCAGTACTGCCGCGAAGATGCCGGCAAAAACGGCGCGCACCTTATTCTGAACGTCTTTCTGCCTCTTTCCGCCCATCCGGTCTTACTTCTTTTCGGCTTCGGCTTGTTCCCGGGTCGCGTCGGAATCGGAAACGGGATTCAGCGTCGCGTAGTCGGAATGCGCCCTGTCGCCGCCGGCCTTGTCATAGCGGCCGTATTTATCGTACTTGCCGTATTTGCCGTACCTTCCGTAATACTTGCCGTATTTGCCGTACTTTCCGTACTTGCCGTAATACGACTCGTTGTGGATGTCGACCTTGTTCAGCACGACGCCCAGGATGCGGCAGCCCGAGGTCTCGAGCTGGGCCTTGACCTTCTGCTCGAGGCGGTAGCTGATCGCCCCGCTCTCGATCACGATGACGGCGCCGTCGCAGCGCTTCGCGATGATCGCTCCGTCGATCAGGTTCGCCATGGGCGGCGTATCGATGATAACGTAGTCGTAACGCTCCTTCATGGCGTTCAGGAGTTCCTTGAACTGGCGCTCCTCGAGGAGCTCCGCCGGATTCGGGCTGTAGGGGCCCGCGAAGATCATGTCCAGGTCGTTGATATTGGTCTGGTATACGATCTCGTCGATGGCCGCGTAGCCGCTCAGATACTCGGAAAGTCCCCGGATGCGCTCGCCGATGTTGTAACGGGTCTCGAGCACCGACTTGCGGATGTCGCAGTCGATGAGCACCGTGCGCTTTCCGATCTGCGCCAGCGAAGACGCGGCGGCAAAGGTGATGTCGGACTTGCCTTCTGACGGCAGAGCGCTCGTGAACATGACGGTGCGGATATTCTTGCCGCAGTAACGGATATTGGTCCTCAGGGTCTTGATGGCCTCGTTGTAGTTGTAATCATCGGCCATTTCCCTGTGAAGCTGTATGATCCTCTTCTCCATGACGGCCTCCTCTTACTTTTTCTTTTTGGCGCGAGACTTGCCGCCGTCTTTCTTTTTCTTTTCCGCCGCCTTCAGGATCTCGGCCTCGCCCTCACGGAACGGCACCGAGGCAAGCACGCTGAGGCCCAGGTACTTCGTGACGTCCTCTTCATTCACGATGGTGTCGTTCAGCATGAAGATGATGCAGTAGTACGCGCAGATCAGGAAACCGAAGGCAACGGCGCCGATCAGCGCGTTCCTGGAGTTCGAGGGGCTCGATTTCTGGGTCGCCACTTCACCGGATTCGATGATCTTGGGCGGCACCAGCTCCATGATGTCGGCGATATACTGGCTCGCGGTCTCCGCGACCTCGTCGACGATGGTGCAGGCCATGGCGGGATCCGGATCCTGCGCCGTAATGGACAGGATACGGGTATTCTGCGGATTCTCGATGCTGAGTTTGCCTTTCAGGCTCTTGTAGCTGTAGGGAAGCCCGAGCTTGTCAACGACCGCCTGGAGCACGGGCCGGCTCGTTACGATGACCTTGTAGTCCTGCGTCAGCTGCGAGCCCATCTGCAGGTCGGCCAGGGAAGAAAGCGTGGTCTCCTTGCTGATGATGTACATGCTCGAGGTGGACCGGAACTGCGGAGTGATCGCGAACCGGCTGATGCAGAAAGCGATGACTCCTCCGAGGATCGCGGCCGCAAGGATCGTCAGCCAGTGGCTTAAAAGGTCGCGGAGCAGCGCGAGGAGATCGATCTCGATCTCGTCGTCTTCCGCGAGACGCATTGCGGTTGTATTGGTCTGATTGTCGGTCATGGACGGTTTACTCCGTTTTTTCGTTATGTATTATATGCAGCGGATTGATCCGCGTAATGCGCAGAAGCTCTTCTTCGGAAAGCGCCTTTTCCAGCCACTTCATGGCCTCGTCGACCGCCGGCGGGCGGAAATCGAGGCGGTGCATGTCGCTTCCGAGCACATGGACCCTGCCCTCGAGCACCTTCGCCCTGCACCACCTGTCCCTCGTGAAGAAATTCCCTTTAAGGCTGTCAAAGTTCATCTGCAGGAGGCACCCGGCCTGGACGAGCTCGTCGAGGCGGCCGTCGTCGCGGAGCGCCGGAAAGCGCTCGATGTGGGCCAGGATCGGCCGGTATCCGTACTGAACGAGGCTCCGCATCGCGCGCAGGATGTAGCTGTAGTCGCGGCCCGTATCCATTTCCATGAGCACGTAGCGGCTTCCCGCAAGCGTCAGCGCCTGCCCTTCTTCGAGCCGTTCCGGAAGCTCTTCGTGGAAGAAGGTCTCCTGTCCGGGCCAGATCTCGAAATCCGGGTGCTTTTCTAGAAACGCGCTTCTCACTTTTTCCGTAAGCGGCAGATGGTGCCGATTGTCGCGGCTCCTCGAATAATGCGGCGTTGCGATGATGCCGCGTACGCCCTGCCGGTAAGCCATTTCAAGAAGTTCCAGGGACTCCTCCAGGGAGCGGGAACCGTCGTCGACGCCGGGAAGTATATGAGAATGAATGTCGATAATTCCTTCGGTCAACAGCAGACTCCCACACAAAAACGCATACCCCCAACCTTCTAACAGTCAAATGTATGCCGCCAACTATTCGAGTACAATATGATGGTTTATTATAGTTTACTTTCCCCGAAAAAGCAAGCCGCAGTCCTTTGTGAAAACTTACGTTTTTCTTTCATCTCCGCCTGCCTCTTCCGTGTTCTTCCACAAAAACAGCCGTCCGGAAGATCACCTCTCGTCATCCAAGACCTGGAAGATCCAAAATTTAAGGTAGAACGACTCT
>CADBPP010000250.1 GCA_902796565.1 uncultured Eubacteriales bacterium
AATCAAAAGACGGGCGGAACCGCGGAACACCGCAGTTTCGCCCGCTTTCTCTTTTGCTTTACTTCTCCGCGCTTCGGCAGTGCTGCCAGATGAGCAGGAACATGCTCCAGACATAGCCGGCCGTCACCGCGATGCTGACCATGCCGTTCCGGTAGGAAAGCGCGGTGAGGAGCACGAAGGCCGCCGCAGTAAGGAACAGGCGGAGCGATTCCACGCGCCCGGTACGGAACGCCGGCTTCGCGTACAGGTTCAGGTGGAACAGGATAAAGAAATAGGCCAGTATGGAGATCACGAGATAGACGTTCTTCGGAAGCTCCGCCGCCTCGGGGTCCCGCATGAAGCCAAGCGCCGCCGTAATGTTGCTGAGGGCAAAAATAAGCCCCACATGGATGAGCATGTACCGCGAACCGGTGGTGACCCTCTGCCGGTCGATGATATGGTCGTACAGGTACCCATAGATACTCAGGAGCCCGACCACGATAAGAAAGGCCAGGAGCGAAAAATAGAGGCTGCGGATGCTGAGCCCGCCGTCGAAATATCCCGCGATCCCAACGATCATCTCTCCGAAGGTAAAGACCACGTACAGCATCACGCGCTCGGTCAGATGCTCGAAATTGACCGGGAAGCGCGACTCGATGGGGGCCATGAGGACGGCGCCGGCCATGCCGGCAAGAAGGACGATCCAGGAAAGCGGCCTGTGGAACAGTCCGTAAAGAGGTATGGAGATGAGGATCGCGGCCGCCTGGGCAAGCAGCACGCGCCCGTGCAGCCGGATGTGCCACTGCTCGATGAAGGTGCGGTCCGGCCGTTTTCTGAGCTGAAGGAAATACTGGCAGGAAAGATTCAGAAGGATGAGCCCCCACGCGGCGCAGAAACCGGCGTAGTGCGCGAACCACTCCACCCGGATGACCTGTCCCAGATAGTACAGAAGGTACATGTTCACGAACAGGCCGATATGGTCGCTCAGGCTGTTGCATCCGTAGCGGTTGATGAAGAGCGTGCTGAAGTACCACACCTGCAGCACGACCAGGGTGGAGAAGATGTAGGTCCGGTAGGTGGGGAAGGAAAAGAACCCGCCCTCCAGCTTTTCCAGCAGCGCGTTGTTCTGCCCGATGAGGTATACGAAGATCAGGTCGTAGATGAGCTCGACGTATTCGACTTTCTTTTCCTGCTTTTCCGGCATGGACGTTTCCTAGATGAAGAACTCTACTGCGAGCACGACGATGCAGCACGCGGCGGCGACCACGGGAAGGCCCGCGCCGCACCAGGCCAGCACGATGCCGAAGACCAGCGCCGCGGCGCCCGCGAGCGGGCTTTCGGTCGCCTCCACGATGGCCGGGAAGGTCATGACCGCCAGCGTGATATAGGGCACGTAATAGAGGAACGAACGGATGAAGCGGCTTTTGATCGGCTTTCTGAGGAGCGTCAGCGGGATGATGCGGATCAGGAAGACCACCGCGAAGGCAATGAGGATGTAGACCCAGTTATTTCTCATCTTTATCCTCCTCTTCCAGAACCTCTTCCTTCACGGGGAAGAAATATGCCGCGGCAGCGGAAAGGAGCACGGTCAGAAGGATGGTCCTCGTGCCCGGGGAAAGCGAAGAAACTCCTGGCAGCAGGCCGCAGGCCCAGCTCAGCGCGAAGCTTAAGGCAACAAAGACCAGTATGACGCGGTCCCGCTTTGCGGGAGGGATGATGATGGCAAGGAACATGCCGTACAGGGCAACGCTGAGGGCGCTCACGAGCCTTGCGGAGAGCACGTTCCCCGCGATCACGCCGAGCGCCGTTCCGATGGCCCAGAGCGGAATGGAGGTGAGCATGGCCCCGTAGGAATAGGCCGGCTTCAGGTGGCCGGGACGGGCGATCGCGATGCCGAAGAGCTCGTCCGTAATGCCGTAGCCCATGAGCAGGCGGTGCCCCATGCCGGTCTTCGGCGAAAAGCGCTGGCTGAACGCGCAGGACATGAGGAAGTACCTCGCGTTCGCCACGGCCGACATGACGGCCATCTCCGCGTAGGTCGCCCCCGCCGCGATGAGGGAAAAGCAGGCGTATTCACCCGCGCTGGCAACGCAAAGGATGCTGGTCACAAAGCCCTGCAGGGCCGAAAGCCCCGCGTTCCTGGCCGCGATGCCCAGCGAAAACGCCACCGCAAAATATCCTAATCCGATCGGCACGCCGTCGCGCATGCCGTCCCTGAACTGATCCATGTCCTGTTACCCTGTTCTTTTCTTATTCCTAAGGTTTTTTACCACAGAAGGACGCCCGGCGCAAGAGCGCAGGCTGTTCTTTCTCAAGAAAATAGAAAAGGAGGCGGTATCCGCCTCCTTAAACTGTCCGTATTATCCGCAGAGATCCGGCTCAGCGCTCCTTCGCAGGGAAGCAGCACACGATGATGCTCGGGCCGGTGTGCGCGCCGATGACGGCGTACACGTTGGTAACGAGCGTCGGCTTCACGCCGCACTTCTTTTCAAACTCCGAAACGATGAAGGCAAGGTCCTCCTCGCAGTCGCCGTGGCCGATGGCAAGCGGGCCGTTCGCCGGGTCGAGGGCGATCTGCGCGTATTTGTCCACGATCGCCTTAAGGGCCTTCTTGCGGCCGCGCACCTTGGACATGGCGACGAGCTTTCCTTCATCATCCACATGCAGCACCGGCTTGATATCCAGAAGGTCGCCCACGATCTGGGATGCTTTGCTGACGCGGCCGCCGCGGCACAGGTAGATGAGGTCGTCCACCGTGAACCAGTGCGAGATGGTCGGCATGATCCTTTCGATTTCCTTCGCGTTTTCCTCGATCCCCATGCCGGCCGCCTTGTTGTCGACGGCGATCTTGACGAGAAGTCCCTGTCCGGCTGCCGCGCAGAGGGTGTCGATCGCGATCAGCTTCCGCTCCGGATACTGTTCGCGGAGCTCGCTGGCCGCAAGGATCGCGTGATTGCTGGTCGTGCTGATGCCGGAATCGAATCCGATATAGAGGATATCGAGCCCCTGCTCGAGATACTTCTTAAAGCCCTGCTTAAAGGTCTCGGAGTTCACGGCCGAGGTCTTCGCCACCTCTCCGTTCTTCATGCGGCCGTAAAAGGTCTCGATAGGCAGCTCGTAATTGGAGTATTCCTTCGGATCTCCAGCGAAGGTATAGGTCAAGCTGTCGCAGGGCACGCCCCATGCGTCAAGCTGCTCTTTCGCAATGTCGCATCCGGAATCCGTATAGATGATGTAATCGTTCATGGTGTTTACTGCTCCTTCCCGTTTCTATCGTCAGCGCTGCCGCGCTCATACTCGTGTACCAGTATACCGGACAGCCTGTTTTTGGGCAAACTACTGCTTGAAACGGGCAGTAGAGAAGACTCTACTGCCGGTAGAGAAGTCCAAAAAAGCCTTGTTTAAACGCTTTTTGTCTGATATGATAGAAAAGTCCCCGGAAAACCGCGGAGCAGGAAGACCTGTCCGCATAGAGAGCAGGGAGAGTCGCTTGAAAGACTACAAGCCCATCATTTCCAAAAACATACTGGAGCTTCGGGTAAAGCAGGGCATGACGCAGGCGGAGCTTGCGGAAAGACTGCACTACTCCGACAAGGCGGTATCCAAATGGGAGCGCGGAGAATCGCTCCCCGATATTGCTGTGCTCGCGGAAGTGGCGGGCATCTTCGGCGTCACGCTCGACGACCTCATCCGCGATCCCGAGGAAGAAGCGCGCCTTATGCAGGAGGCCGAGGCAGCGCTCAGGGATTCGGACGCGGATGCCGCTTCCCGGGAAGAGACTTCTGTCTCTGTTATCGAAGCGATCCGGAGGCAAAAAAAATTCCGGCACGGCGTGCTCACCGTTACCGGAATCATCTTAGTCTGGCTCGTTGCCTATATGGCCTTCACCATTGTCCGCGGAACGCTCTCCTCGGGCCGCTGGTCCTGGCTGATCTTCGTATATGCCCTGCCCTGCTCCGGCATCGTCTGGCTCATCTTCAATTCCATCTGGTTCAAGAAGCGCCGGAACTACCTCATCCTTTCCCTGCTGATGTGGTCCATCCTCGCGGCGATCGAGGTCACGGCCCTTCTGTTCGGAAAGAACCTCTGGCCCATGCTGCTTGCCGGAATCCCCATGCAGATCATCTTCTTCATCTGGTCGGTGCTCGGCCAGAAGATCCCCGGAGAGGCCGAAGAATAAATCTTATAATTCCATCGTAAGGCCCGCGTACATCTGCTGCACGCGGTCGCCCAGGCGTTCCTTCAGCAGGTCGTAGCCGCGCTGTCCGCTGCAGTGGCCGGTGATGATGCACGCGACGTCCAGCGCCGCCAGGCGCTCCGCAAAGGCGCGCACCTCATCGTCGCGCAGCTTGAACAGGTGGAATCCGCCGATCATTGCGTAGATCTTTTCACCCGGGAACGCCTCCATCGCCTCCTGGATGATCACGTCCGCGCCGCCGTGGGAGCAGCTGTTGAACACCACAAGCCCCTTCTCCGTGCGGAAGATAAGGCTCTGCTCGTGGCGGTAATCGTCAGGCGTGAGCTTTCCCGCGATTTTTACATACTGTCCGACCCTCTTTCCCTTCTTTTCCAGTCCGGGCGTCGAATGCGGAAGCAGGAACGCGCCGTAACACAGCTCGAATTTCCCGCTGACATAAGTGATGCGGTCCCCGAATTCTTTCAGGATCCGGCGGTCGATGCCGCCGTATTTCATGTAGCTCTTCCCTCTCTGAAGGTAGCAGGGGATGTATCCGGCAGGGCTCGCGCTCCTGGCATAGAGCTTCGCATGGTCGTTGATCCGGAAGAACTCATACAGGCCGTCCGAATGGTCCGCGTGCATGTGGGAGAGCACCGCCATATCCACGCCGGAAAGATCGATGCCGAGCTCCTTCGCGTTCTCCGTGAAAACACCGGTCGTTCCGCCGTCCAGAAGGATCTTCCTGCCTTCGTACTCAATGTAGATGGCAAGTCCCCACTCCGCCGTAAGGCAGGTTTCCTTCGAGATGTTGTCGATCAGGATAGTCAGTTTCATGGAATGATTCCCTTTCCGCAGCGCCTCTTCACTTCCCCCGCTGCATTACCAGTTTAGCACAGCTCATAAGAAATGAAAAGAACAGGACGGCTTCCGCTGTCCTGTTCTGCGCTTTTCCTATTCTCTTTACCGCACCAGACAGGGCTTTTTGTGGTCGTACACCCAGCCGGGGATGAGATACTGCATGTACTCGGCGTCGTTCCGGTCGTGGGAAGGAAGGGAATTGTACAGGCGGTTCGCTTCCATGACGCGCTCCATGTTGAGGTGCACGCCGAGTCCCGGTCCCTCGGGGACCTGGAGCTTCCCTCCGACGATCTGCGGCGTATCCTCGAGGAGGTTCTGGCCGTCCTGCCAGATCCAGTGCGTGTCGAGCGGCGCGGGTTCGCCGGCCGCGCAGGCCCCGATCTGGGCGAACGCCGCGAGGGTGACATCGAAATGGTTGTTCGAATGCACGCCCCAGGT
>CADBPP010000251.1 GCA_902796565.1 uncultured Eubacteriales bacterium
AAAAGCCGTATCACCCGGGAAATGATAGCGGACGCCGCCGTGGCGCTCATACGGGAAGAGGGATACGAGTCCGTGAACGCCAGGGCCGTAGCGAAAAAGCTGGGCTGCTCAACACAGCCGGTGATGTATCAGTTCGCCACCATGGAGGAGCTCAAAAGGGAAGCCTACTCAGCTGCCGACCGGTTCCATACCGCGTACCTGATGAAGACCGCGGAAGGGACGGATCCCCTTACCGGGATGGGCCTCAACTACATCCGGTTCGCGAAGGAGGAGCCCTGTCTCTTCAGGTTTCTTTTCCAGTCGGGCTATGCCCGGGAAAACAGCGTGATGGAGATGATCGGCTCCGCCGATCTCGACCCCGTCATCTCGGCGATAGAGAAAGAGTCGTCCCTCAGCGCGGAAAAGAGCAGGGAGGTATTCCTGACCCTGGCCATGTTCGTTCACGGATACGCGAGCCTCGTAGCGGGCAACGGTCTTGAATTCGACGAGGAACTGGTCGCATCCCAGCTTCAGAACGTGTTTTACGGTGCCCTCGCGGCAGCATCCGGGGAGGAAGAAAAATGAAAAAATTGTATGAAAAAAGCGAGATAACCTTCGCGATATTCTGGATAGTGCTCTATACCGTCGGTATGGGAAACCTCAGGAACCTCGGGGATGACAGCCCCTGGATGATGGCGGGGCTCATCGTCATCTCAGCCGCCATGTATCTGTTCGTAAGATCAAACTCTCTGTGCGGGAAGTACGGCCTTTCGGGCTGGGCGGAAAACAACAGGGAGATGCTGTGGTTCATCCCCCTGTGGGTCATCGCCAGCGTCAACCTCTGGGGGGGAGTGAGCGCCCACTATGCCATGCCGGGCCAGATCTATGCGGCCGTGTCCATGGCCATCGTGGGCTTCGCGGAGGAAATGATCTTCCGGGGCTTTCTGTTCAGGGCCATGCTGAAGGACGGCAGCGCAGTCACCGCCGTGATCGTATCCTCCCTGACCTTCGGTCTCGGGCATATCATCAACCTATTTACCGGGCATGAGCTGGCCGAGACCCTCATGCAGGTGGTGTTCGCCGTATCCTTCGGCTTTGCCGTGACACTGGCCTTCTACAAAGGCGGGAGCCTTCTGCCCTGCATCCTGGCCCACAGCCTCACGGACGTCTTCGCAGTGTTCAGCGCAGAAGATGTCTCCGCCGCTTTCAACCTGACCGCCCATATCGCAGCGTTCGTACTCATGGCGCTCTACAGCATCTACCTGGCAAAACGCGTGCCCCCGGCGGATACGTCACAGGAGCCGTCGGCGGATTGAAAGACCATACCGATCATCAGAAAGGCAAAGGCCGGCACTCAGAGTGCCGGCCTTTTAAGGTAAAAAATGAGTCAGTTTTCCTCAGGATAAAGTATGTCGCAGACGCCCTCATAGGATTCGTCCCAGCGGGCGTTGGGCTTGAAGTGGTAAAGGTCCTTCGGCAGGAAGTATACTCTGCCCTCTTTGACCGCTGTGAGGCCGGCCCATGCGGGATTGCCCGTCAGCTCGTCCTCGAGGGCCTTTTTGGCGCCCTCCTGGTCGTCGCCCTGCAGCACCACGAAGATGAACTCGGGATCTTCAACGATGATCTTCTCGATGCTGAGGTTGTCCGTAAGGTCGGAGCCGTCCGCGATGTTCACAGCCCCCAGATCCCTGAGGATGAAGCCCGTCACCGTGTCGCCGCTTCCCTTGGCCTGCACGGTCTTCGCGGATGCCCTTATGAAGAGCACCTTGGGAGCGCCGTTCTTTTCCACCGCGGCGGCTGCCCTGGCGAGGATGGCGTCCACTCTCTCCTTTACGTCCAGGGCGTTCTGCTTGTACAGATCGTCCCTTCCGGTTATCTTTGTACAGATCTCCATCATCCTCATATAATCCTCAAAGCTGTTCACGCTGAAGTAAAGGATGGGTATCCCGGCCTTCTCAAAGGTCCCGAGAAGCTCCACCTGGGCCTTGGTGTTGGCTGAAGCGATGATGATATCGGGCTTCGCCTCAAACAGAAGCTCCATGCTGACGCTTCCGTGGGATCCCAGGTTCTTTACCACGGTCTCATCGAGATCCAGATCGTAATCGTCCCAGCTGTCATGCACCGTGGCGCAGATGTCTCCGCCCGCGAGGATCCATGTTTCCGCAAAGCTGCCCAGCAGGATGGCTGCCTTTTCGGGCTTTGTCTCAAGTGTGACCTCTCTTCCGAGATCGTCCGTGACCGTGAGCGGGGTCCATTCCCCCGAAGGGCCTCCCTCTTCCTTCTTCTGTCCGCAGCCTGCCAGAGCGCTGCATAAAAGTATTATTACCATCGCCGCCGCGATCGCTTTTCTCATTGTGTTATACCTCCGAATAATTGATGTGATTGCCCTTCACGGGCTCTTCCGGCAGTCCGGGGGACTGTCTCATCTGTGTTCCCCTGCCGCTTTTTCCAGCTCTTTTTCCAGGGAAGCGAGGGTCGCTTTCTCCGACATCCTTACGTTCATGCCCGTCTCCCGGGCCGCTTTCGCGGTCTGTTCACCGATGCATACCGCCCTTACGCGGGAAAGGTCCTCTCCATGGCAGCATGCCGCGAATGCCTTTACCGTCGACACGCTGGTGAACACCGCGAGATCGATCTCCCCGGCTCTGAGCTGTGAAGCGATGTCGGGAGTCCCTTCGGACACGTTCACCGTCTCGTATACCTCGATGGCGTCGCACCCTTCCTTCATTTCCGCAGTGGACGCTGTCCTTTCCCTGAGGATAAGGGTCCGTCCGTTCCCGCGGGAGATCCCATCCCCATCCTCTTCGGAACAGATCCAGTCCGCCCTGAGCCCGAAGAGGCTCAGTTCCTTCGCGGTGAGATCCCCGACGGATACGATCCTGACGCTTGCGAGAGAGCGTATGTCATGGTCCCTGAAGAGTATGGGCAGGAACTTCCTCACGCAGATGGGGGAGGTGAAGACGAGCTTTGAGTAAACTCCCAGAGCGAGTTCATCCGCAGCTTCACAGAGTGCATCTTCGTTAAGAAGACGGGTCTCTATGGCGGGATTCTCGATCACCTCAGCTCCCTTTTCTCGAAGCATCGAGGCAAGGGAAGAGTCCCGGTCCCTGTGGCGGGTCACCACGACCCTGAGGCCCGCCAGGGGCCTTGCCTCAGCCCAGGCGAACCTATCCGCCAGGGAGACCACCTTTCCGACGACGATGATCGCCGGGGTCATGACCGTGGTCTGTGCGCACATCCCGGCGAGGGTGGCCAGGGTGCCGCAGATGCGGTGCTGCCTCGCCGTCGTGCCCCTCTCCAGTACCGCCGCCGGGGTGTCCGGGTCCATCCCGGCTTTCAGAAGGCCGTCGCAGATATCCGGCAGGGAGGCCACTCCCATAAGGAACACCAGCGTTCCTTTTGTGCGCCTTAGGGCATCGAAATCGATGTCGTAGGTGTGGTCCGCCCTTCTGTGTCCCGTGATGATGTGAACGCTGGAACAGAAGTCGCGGTGGGTCACTGGGATACCGTTGTAGGCGGGGACCGCGAAGGCGCTGGTAATGCCGGGGACCACTTCGTAGGGGATCCCGAAAAGGCTCAGCAGTTCAAGTTCCTCTCCGCCCCTTCCGAACAGGAAGGGATCGCCTCCCTTGAGGCGCACAACATTTTTCCCTTCGGCGGCCTTTTCCACCAGCACGCGGTTCGTGTCCTCCTGTCTGAGGTAGTGGTGGCCTGCGCGTTTTCCTGCAAAGATCCTTTCGGCCTTTTGAGGTATGAGAGCGAGGATGCCATCTCCCACCAGGGCGTCGTAGACCACCGTATCGGCGCGGGAGAGCACTTCGGCCCCCTTCAGGGTCAGAAGTCCTTCGTCACCGGGGCCCGCTCCCACTAGCCATACTTTTCCCTCCCGTGGAGCATCGCTCTCTTTTGAGAGCATCCTCGAAGCGAGGACGTGCCCCAATAGCTCCGGCTCAGTATCCGGTCCATCGAGGGTATCGGTGACGGTCTTTCCCTTATCGTCCCGGAAGGTGCCCATGAGGCGGATCTTGTCTCCCTCTCTCACGGCTTCGGCTCCCGCCGGAAATGAGCAGGCTGCCTTTATCCTGTCGAGGAAAGCTTCCCTGCAAAGCCTCAGAGCATCATCCTGAGGCTCCTGTCTGTCTTCTGCTGACGCGTTTACATCCATTGTAAGTCCTCCGTGCATCGGTTATTATATCACATTATACATATGGGGGTATAGGTTGAGGATAATAATTATGATTCTTTGGCATTATTTGCTTCTCCCCGGGCATGGCGAAAAAAAAAGAAGGCACCGCCTGTGACGGTGCCTTCCGGGTCATGTCATGTTATTTGCTCTGGCGCACGTACGCGAAGTAGTAGCAGCATGTCACCAGCATTCCGCCCAGGATGTTTCCGAGGGTGACGGGGAGGATGTTTCCGAGCCACACCGCGGCGCCTGTGATGGACGCTCCGGAGAACTGTGCCAGGGGAAGGTAGAACATGTTGGCCACGCAGTGCTCATATCCGGAAAGGACGAAGAGCATGATGGGGAAGAAGCATGCCAGCGCCTTGCCGGCGATGTCCTTCGCGCCTGTGGCGTACCATACAGCCAGGTCCACCAGGATGTTGCACAGGATGCCCTTGCAGAACAGGGGCAGGAAGCCTGCCGTGGTCTTGGCGATTCCCAGGTTCACGATCGTCGCGTTCATGGCGCCCGCCGCGAACAGTCCGCTCTGGGAGACCAGGAACGCCGCGAAGACGGAGCCCACGGCATTGCCGATGTAGACGAATACCCAGTTGCCGAAAAGTCCGGCAAGATCGATCCTCTTGGCGTAAACGCCGAGGGTCATCAGCACGTTTCCGGTGAAGAGCTCAGCTCCGCAGATGACCACCAGCATAAGGCCGACGGGGAAGACGCATGCTCCGAAGAACTTGCCGAATCCCGCCAGATCTCCCGAAAGGGCGGTGGTGAGCGTCAGGAAGCCCACGGCTCCGAACGCGATATACATTCCCGCGAGGAAGCCGAGGATCAGCTTCTTGTATACGGGAAGACCAGCTTTGGTCTCGGCGGCGCCCAGCGTCGCCTCGCTTATTTCCTTAGGTGATGAAAAGCCGTTCATTTACCTGCCTCTTAAGTCTTATAAAAGTCCGTTCTGTACCTTGCAGGCCTTGATCAGGTTCTTGGCAAGAAGCGCGGA
>CADBPP010000252.1 GCA_902796565.1 uncultured Eubacteriales bacterium
ACCGCCGCGGCAGCCCCGGCAGCCACCCAGGCGGCAGCTCCGG
The DNA here is from genome assembly GCA_902796565.1 of uncultured Eubacteriales bacterium. Taxonomy (GTDB): domain Bacteria; phylum Bacillota; class Clostridia; order Eubacteriales; family Anaerofustaceae; genus RUG14186. Next base: position 44 of record CADBPP010000252.1, read on the forward strand.
CAGCCACCCAGGCAGCAGCACCGGCAGAGAAGACCTACAATCTCGACCTCGCTACGGCGTTCGCCGCTGAGGGCCCCTGCGGCCAGGCGCTCGTCAAGCTGGCCGAGGAAGTGAAGGAGCGTTCGAACGGCACCATCAATATCAATATCTTTACCGACGGCGCGCTCGGTAATGGCAACGAGATCATCCAGAACCTGGCTTCCGGCGACCTTGACATGGGCATCGTCGGCCAGGAAGGCATCGATATGTTCGGCCAGGATTTCTCGTTCATGATCAGCCCCTTCCTCATGAAGAACTACGACCACTGCAAGGCGGTCTGCGATTCCGAGATCGGAAAGGGTCTCTGGGACGCGTATGAGAAGGCCGGCTTCAAGGTCCTTGCATGGCATTTCCGCGACGTCCGCGTCATGGCTTCCAACAAGCCCATCCAGACCCCCGCGGATGTACCGGGCCTGAAGCTCCGCCTGCCCGGCATCAACACCTACGTTGAGACCTGGAAGCAGCTCGGCGCCGTTCCGACCACGGTCCCGATGTCCGAGCTCTATACGGCTCTTCAGACCGGCGTTGCCGAGGCCTGCGAGGGCGGCTACGAGCAGATGGTCACCCTGAAGTGCTATGAGGTCCAGAAGTACATCATCAACACCGAGCACGAGTTCGAGCAGGATATGATCGCGATCAACGCGAAGCTCTACGAAGAGATGAGCGACAACCAGAAGCAGATCATCGCCGAGTGCTCCAAGAAGTGGATGGACTGGGCCAACGATCTTTCCGCCGAGAGCCGCGAGGACTACAAGAAGCAGTGCATCGAGGGCGGCATGGAGTACATGGACTTCGACATCGCTCCCTTCGAGGAGGCCCTGTCCCAGTACTACAAGGATAAGTTCGGAACGACCTGGACCAAGTACACCTACGATCAGGTCATGAGCTACGCGAAGTAATTACGGTTTCCCTGTGAGCTCCGACAGTTCTGCCGGGGCTCACATTGTCTTTTTTTCAGAAAGAAGATACGATGAAAAAACTGTGCATCCTGATCCTGAAGGTCATCGACTTTGCCTGCGTCGTGCTTTTGTTCCTCATGTTCTCGAGCATGACGCTGCAGATCGTCTGCCGTTTCCTGCCCAAAGCCCCGGTCTGGACGGAGGAATTCGCGAGGGTATGCTTCGTGCTGATGTCCTACCTGGCGGTCCCCCTGTGCCTCGCCGAAGGCTCGCACGTCGCGGTCGACATGCTCGTGAACGTGCTTCCGAAGCCGCTGCAGCGCGTGATCGACATCATCATCTACGCGTCGGTGATCTTCCTCGGAGTCGTGTTTATCCGGAGCCATATGGTCAATATCCGGTCGAGCGTCGGCGTGACGACGATCACGATGAACTGGCTGAAGCTCAACTGGATCTACACGGCCGAATGTCTCTTCTTTGCCATGACGATCGCGGTGAGCGCCATGCAGATCGTCATGCTGATCCTCGGGAAGGGCGCCCATCTGCGGGTGCTTGAGCCCAGGAAATCCACGCTGACAGAGGAGGATCTTGGCTTATGAGTTCCGGAATGCTCATCGGATGCCTGATCGGCATCATGATCCTTTTGTTTCTGTTAAAGGTCCCGATCTTCGTCAGCATGCCGCTCTCCGGCATCATCGTCATGCTGATCAACGACAGCATGAAGTGGGGGACGATCGCGCAGAAGATGCACGGAGGCATCGATACCTTTACCCTTCTCGCGATCCCGATGTTCCTTCGCGCGGCGAAGGTCATGAATACCGGCGGCATCACGCGGAGGCTCTTTGCCTTCTGCAACACGCTGGTCGGCTGGCTCCCCGGAGGACTCGGCCACGTCAACGTCCTGGCTTCCGTCGTCTTCGCGGGCATGAGCGGCACGGCCGTATCGGATGCCGGCGGCCTCGGCACGATCGAGATCCAGGCGATGACGGACGAGGGCTTCGACAAGGAATTCGCCGTCTCCGTGACGGCCGCGAGCTCCACCCTGGGCCCCATCATCCCTCCGAGCATCCCGATGGTCGTCTACGCGACGGTGGCGGGAGCCTCGGTCGGCGCTCTGTTCATGGCCGGCATCTTCGCCGGCGTGGTCATGGCGCTCATCATGATGCTCATGGTCACCTACTACGCGGTAAAGCGCAATTATCCCAGGGAAGCGTTCCCGACCGGGAAGCAGTTCCTCCGGGCGCTCCGCGAGGGCTTCCTTCCGCTGATGGCCCCGGTCATCCTGCTCTACGGCATCTACAGCGGCAAATTCACGCCCACGGAATCCGCGACGGTCGTCGTGATCTATTCCCTGATCGTATCCGGCGTCATCTACCGGGAGATCACCTTCAAGGATATCCTGTACATCGCGCGGGAAACGGTCCGTGACAGCTGCACCATTGCCATGCTGATCGCGGGAGCGAACTTCTTCGGCTACGTGGCGGTCCGCCTGCAGCTCCCGCAGAAGCTCCTCGTGATGATGACCTCCGTCGTGGACTCGCGGTGGCTCCTGCTCCTTATCCTCAACGTATTCCTGCTCATCATCGGA
>CADBPP010000253.1 GCA_902796565.1 uncultured Eubacteriales bacterium
CGCGTTCTTACATACAGCAAAGAAAATGAGGAAGCACCGCTTCCGATCGTGAAAATGCCTGAAGGTCCTTTGGACCAGGTACTGGACGGCACGTTCTGGTATACTGTCGTGGGAAGAACGCCGGGCGGGGCACTATTCTCAACGATGCGCCGGTATGTGACGGATTGGGAGAATAGTAAGTCAATCTTCCCGTCTCATGTGCGGATCAACTCATTTGCGGTAGGGGATATCGGATACGGCACGCCGTTTGTCATTGCGGTGGCGGAATGAAAATGGTACCGCGTACCATTACGGACGCGACACTTTTTCTTAATGCTTCCTTAAAGGTACACGGTACCACCGTCTGATTGAGGAGGGAAATGAACGAATGATCGATTCCCACATACATTTGTCATACGGATGTTATGACCGGACGTTTACGTATATCGATCTCGACAATGAGGAATATAAGCTTGTTGCGGACGAAAATCGCGAAGCGCTGATCAGCGAGATGAAGAGACGGGGTATTTCGTGCTGTATAGATCCGGCTATCGATGTGGATTCCAATGCGGATATTTTGCGGCTGAGTAAAGAATATGAAGGGTTTATCTTTCCTGCTATAGGAAACCACCCGACCCGCTGCATCAAGTCTGGGCTGGCAGACTTTGAGAGAGTCAGGTCTTATTCCGATCGTGAAGGGATCGTTGCGATCGGCGAGACAGGGCTTGATTACCACTATGACAGAAAAGATCAGCACAGACTGAAGCAGAAGATATGGTTCCGATGGCTGATCAAGCTTGCGGACCAACATGAGCTTCCTTTGATCCTGCATATCAGGATGGCGGATGAAGATGCTATCCGGATCCTCAGAAGATATAAGAAGAAGCTTCATGGCGGAGTATGTCACTGCTTTCAAGGCGGACCGGAGCACGCGAAGGTCTACACGAAAGAATTGGGTTTCTGCCTCGGCATCGGCGGCTCTCTTCTCAGGAAGCCCGAGATCAGTGAAGAGCTGGAACAGGCGGTTATAGCTACCCCGATAGAATATCTGATGCTGGAAACTGACGGTCCGTATGTCAAGCCTGAAAAACCGGAAGGGATTACCGGAAAGAAATGGTCTAAAGCCAGAAATACAAGCCTTATCCTTCCGGCTGTTGCCGGAAGGATCGCGCAGCTGAAGGGAATGTCGGCGAATGATGTCATGAAGATCACGGAGGAGAATACCAGAAGAGTGTTCCGGCTGATTCCCGGCAGTACATCATGAGCAGCAGGAACTTGTTACTTGAACCAATAGTAAAATATAGTCCACGTTAGCGCCTGTCACTGTGAAAGTTCGTTCATGGTGACAGGCAGCGGCATGGGGGGACTGTGAAACCTCAGGTGCGCGATCTCATTTATGGTGGTGCCGGTCGCTCGGCATGGGGGGACAGTGAAACCTCAGGTGCGCGGTCTCATTTATGGTGGTGCCGGTCGCTCGGCATGGGGGTTAGGCACAGCAGAGGCTTTTTTGAGATTTGTTCCCCTTGTATTTTTGAAATATCTTCATTTTTTGGGCACAGCAGGGGTTTTAATAAGAATTGTTCCCCAGATCCTATCCTGGCTTAGGTGTAGACGACTCTTTTCGAGAAAATGTTCTCCTTTTTGATGGAAAAGCATGGAGAACAAATTAACGCAAACTGTCATCTGTGCCCAATATCGATCAAGTACATAAAAAACTAGGGAGAACAAATCCTCTGAACCGTTCATCTGTGCCTAAACACGGGGAATCCATGGAGAACATTTTGGTAAAATGTCTGCCTGTGCCTAAACCCCCATACCAGGGGAACGACACCACCATAAATGAAGCCTTATCTCGGTGAGGTTTCCCGGTAAACGCCAATACCGGGCAGCTTCGAGGCTATTTGACCTCTGATGCCATTTGACCTGAGCTCAAATGGCTCACTTGACTTTCTATCGTGAGCTGTGATTCGCAAGGGCGTCATGTTGACAGCGACCAACTAATATTGAAGTTGTATCTGTCTTTGAATTTGACTATAATAACACTATAGAAATGCTTCTAAATTGTACTTGAAAAAATACAATTTGCCTTCTGCCCACTTTTGGCCCATGTTTTGGTTAATTATCAGAATATTCTGAAAAATACGTGTAGAAATGAGCCCGGGAAGCGGCTAAAACAGCCGGTTCCAGAGGGGCAGGGTAGAAATGAGGCTCGCCCGACTGAGGGCATTGACACA
>CADBPP010000254.1 GCA_902796565.1 uncultured Eubacteriales bacterium
GTCAGGATGGATTCCAGGGTGCCCTGGAAGGTGCTTTTTATGAGCGCTATGGCTGACTGGGTGTCATACAGGTCCAGCGCGGAGGTGTAGCCCTCCGGAATAACTGTCGTCATGGTCGTGCTCCTTTAAAAACGGCGCACCGCCCCCGGGGGACGGTGCTGCCATACATTATCTCTTGTAATCTATTACGATATGTCTGTTGGGCTCTTCTCCCTCAGAGTGGGTGGTAACGTGCTCATAGTTCTGCAGAGCGGAATGGATGATCCTTCTCTCATAGGGATTCATCGGCTCCAGTTCATAGCTGGTCTTCGTCTTTTCCACCTTGAGGGCGATACGGTCCGCCAGATCCTGAAGGGAATTCTTTCTCTTCTGTCTGTAGCCCGCCACATCGAGGCTGACCCTGATGTAATCGCTGCGGTCGCGGTTGACCACGAGGCTGGTGAGATACTGGATGGAATCCAGTGTCTGTCCCCTTCTGCCGATGAGGATGCCGGTCTCCCTGGAGTCTATGTCCAGCATGAGCACATCGTCCTCATAGTAGGCATCGACTGTTCCCTTGACTCCCATCTTTTCCAGAAGCTCCGTCAGGAACGCTTTGCCGTTTTCCAGGGTGTCGTCATTAACAGTGACTTCCACCTTGGCGTACTTGTTTCCGAACATGCTGAGTATCCCGGAATCGGGGATATCCAGGACCTTTACGGTCACCTTGTCTTCAGTGGTCCCCAGCTCCTCCAGAGCGTTCTGGATGGCTTCCTCCACTGTCTTTCCCTTTGCCTGTACAGTGTTAATCATTTTCTTACCTCCAAAGGCCTCAGGCCTGTCCGCCCTTCTTCACGATCTTGGGGGGCTCAATGTTCAGCGGGAAGAACTTCTCCATGATCCAGTTCTGGATCAGTCCCAGTCCCGTCTGCATCGTCCAGTAGATGGCGATGCCCTGGTTGAATGTGAAGCTGATGTAGGCGATGAACACGGTCATCATGGTGCTCATCATCTTCATCTGATCGTTCTGTGATCCTGTCTGCTTCTTATTGGTCTCAGCCTGCTGGATGAGAGTAAGAACGATGGAAAGGATCGGGAAGATGAGGGAGAGCAGGAATTCCGGGCTTATCCTCTGGGCCTTGAACAGATCCACCGGCGAAAGGGTCATCTGCTTGATCCACAGGAATGCCTTGGATACGCTCTCGAAAGCTTCCTCTGTGCCGAACACGTACTTGACGGGTTCCCTCAGGGCGCCCCACAGACCGATGATCAGCGGGAACTGGATCAGAAGGGGCAGGCATCCCGAAAGGGGCGAGTAGTTGTACTTCTGATAAAGCTTCTGCAGCTCCTCGTTCATCTTGGTCTGATTCTTGGCGTACTTCTTCTGCAGGACATCCTGGGCCGGCTGAAGCAGCTGCATCAGCTGGGTGGAACGGTACTGCTTGATGGTCAGCGGAAGCATGATGATCTTGGCCGCCACGGCGAAGAGCACGATGGCGAGACCGTAGTTCCCGCATAACTCATAAAGATAGTACATCAAGCGGCCAAAAAGTTCGTATAAAAAAGTCATGTATTGACCTCCTGAAATTATATCAAAGGGTCATAGCCGCCCTTGCAGAACGGATGACACCTCAAGATTCGCTTGATGCTCAGATATGCTCCCTTGAAAAAGCCGTACTTGCTGAATGCCTGGTAGCTGTATTCCGAGCACGTGGGGATGAATCTGCAGTGCGGCCCGGTCATGGGCGAGATATACTTCTGATAACCTCTTATCAGGAGCATCATCAATCTGCTCATCCTTTTACCTCTTTCAGCAGTCCCATCGATGCGGAAAGCTTCAGTACGGACGCTTCCAGCTCGTGGTAATCCGCCTCTGCGGCGGGTTTCCTGGCGACGAATATGATATCGTATCCGGGGAGGAACCTTTCCTCATGGAGCCGGACGGCTTCCCTTATCCGTCTGCGGATGCGGTTTCGCACCACCGCGTGCCCTATCTTTCCCGAGACGGTGATCCCGAGACGGGAAGTCTCCTCTTCCCCCGGCGCCCTGTAGATGACGAGCAGCCGGTCGGCTCTGGACTTCGCGGTGGAATATATCGTACGGAACCTGCTGTTCTTTTTGATGGATCGCATTACCGATCTCCTTTGCGCGGCCGCCTGCGCGGTATCCTATTAAGTAAAAAAGGGATTTCTTACGAAAACCCTTTATCCAAAGCACTTAACCGAATAACGTCGTGCCGCAATCAGAAATTTCGCAACTATGCAGTCAGGGTTGCTCTGTTCTTTCTTCTCCTGCGAGCGATTACATTGCGTCCGCCGGGAGTAGCCATTCTGGCTCTGAAACCATGATCTTTCTTTCTCTTATGGTTGTTGGGCTGAAATGTTCTCTTCATTGTAGTTCACCTCTTGAAGCTGCTCATTCACGAGCGCCTAAATATTATATATGCATTTATTGTTCATGTCAAGAAAAAAGGACAATCAATATCCCGCCATTGAGCTCTTTTTTGCAAAAAAGACTTGCATTGAACTCAATTATATGTATAATTAAATGGTAATTCAGTGGCCCCGTGGTCAAGCGGTCAAGACATCGCCCTTTCACGGCGGTAACACGAGTTCGATTCTCGTCGGGGTCACCATCCATCAGTAATATAATAGCGCTGCACCTATCATGGTGACAGCGCTTTCTTTTTATGTCGACCCGTATAAGGACATCTCTATCATGCGGGGACGGTAGAGGCAGATCGCTTTATTCACTGCCTTATGATCTGCTTTTCTTTACACCATAAACAGCTTGGTCATGGGTGAATCCCTCAAACTCTAATTGCTCTGTCAGTTCACGGCGGGAGAATGACGAGGAGTCCAAA